>CAIWXP010000001.1 GCA_903916665.1 Candidatus Iainarchaeum sp.
GTTAAAAACATTATTTTTTTATCTAGTCTTGCACTTAAAACTTTCTCAATAAATAAATCAATTCGTTTACAATCCCACCAACCATCCATGTAGGATTCACCCAAACCCATTGTGCCTTCAGATAAAATTCGCGCATAGAGTTTAGGATTATGTACTTGAATATCCCAATCATTTTTACCATTAATTTTAATATCTGTATTATCTAATAACTTTTCAATTGTTTTTTTCATTGAGTCTGAACTCATAGTTTCACCTTTTAATAAATATATATATTTAGTAGGAAGAAATATAAATAAACTTTGTTGTTATCTATTTATGGCTTGGCTCATATTAACATTAATTTTTTTAGTTGGTTTGGTTGCTAGTTTATTTGATAGTTTTATTGGTGGCGGAGGTGGAACAATAAGTGTCCCCGCATTAATATTCTTTGGTTTGCCAATAAATATGGCAGTACCAACAAATAGGTTAGGGGTTTTAGGCACGGGTTTTTCTAATACATTGGTATTTTTAAAAAATAAAAAAATAATTTTCAAATACTTGCCAATTTTAATATTAGTAAGTATTGTTGGAAGTATTATAGGTGCAAACATATTTTTATCAATAGATAAATCTATTTTATCAAAAATTATAGGTATAATGATATTATTGGTTTTGCCCATAATTTTTATTAGGAAAGATTCAGGGCTAGTTAAAAAAATTGTTTCTAAAACCTACAATTATTTTGGTTATATATCCTATTTTATTTTAGCAATATACGATGGTTTTTTTGGCGTTGGCGCAGGTATAGTTGCAATTTATATTTTTATATTTTTATTTGGAACAACAATAATTGAAGCAAATGCATTGGATAAAATTCCTTGGTTTATAAATGTGTTAATATCAACAATAATATTTGCATTCTCCGGATTAATAAATTATATTTATGGTTTAGTTCTTTTATTAGGAATGTTAATTGGAGGATATTTTGGTGCACGTATAGTAATAACAAAAGGCAATATTTTTGTAAAGGCGGTATTTTCAGTAATTGTAGTAATATTTGCAATTAAATTGTTATTTTTTTAAATGAACATATGCGCTAAAAAGAATTTTAAATTATTGTCGCCAATATTGTAAGATAAATAAAAAGGATATCTTGAGCTTAATTTTATTTCTAATTTTGTTTCATTTGAAGCATTTTTTAACATGTTGCCTAAATGTATTGATGAAAATTTAGCTTTAAAATTTACCGATGTTGCTGCAGGTAATTGTGTTTTATATTTTCCGTAGATTCCTTCTGCGCAAATATCTATTGTATTTGACTTGCAATCAAAAACAATACTATCAGAAACAACTCTTGCACAGGTAAATACATCTTTAATTATTTCTGCGTTGGTTTCCAATTTAACTGGATAATCCCCCAATTGAATAGATAATTCCTTTTCATCAATTATTTTTTGGGGAAACGAAAAAGTTCTATCATAGCTGCCCCTAATAATTATTTCTAAAGAGTTGTCTTCTACCTCTAAATATAGTTTATCTTGAGAATTAATCTTAGAAATAATCTTATTAAATTCAACTATATTAATTCCAAAAATAGCAGAAGGCATTTCGCCCTCTATTGCATCCTTTGATAATTCATATTCTAAATAGATAATTTGAGCATTATCAAAAGCAACTATTTTCAAACCCTCTTCTGTAAAATGAACATTACATTCATCAACAAAAGTGGCTATTTGATCCATGGATTTTACAAATGCTACATTGTTTTTAATCAATAACATTTGTAAACACTTCCATTATCTTACTCATAGTCTCTTGGAGCTAAAAAGAATTCCAATAAAGCATTGCTAATTTTATATCTTACTTTCAAAGGAGCATTTGTTTTAATATTTAATTCAATATCACTTTCAGGTGTTGCACCTTTTAAAATATTTTGTAAATATTCAATTGAAAACATTGCTGTTGCTTCCTTTTTAACTTCTTTTTCAGTAATTTGTTTAGAATCTAATTCAGTTTTATTTTCCAAATCACCCTGTGGGCCCTTTGCATTTATTTTAAATGTTTTAGGATCTACACTAAATAATAAATAAGTA
>CAIWXP010000002.1 GCA_903916665.1 Candidatus Iainarchaeum sp.
AGACGTGTGCTCTTCCGATCTATATTATATATATAATAGAAATCAATATCTAACTATTATACAAACAGGATACAAAAAAACAACCTAAATTGGACTGTTTTTTACACTTTTTTGCTTTAAAGAGGGGATAACTTGGCTGAAATTAATACTAACGAACCAATAGCACATCAAAACATATTAGAAACAAATATATCAACAGAAATGAAAAGCTCCTATTTAGCCTATGCTATGTCTGTAATAACGGGCAGAGCATTGCCAGATGTTAGAGATGGTCTAAAGCCAGTTCAGAGAAGAATTCTCTATTCAATGATGGAATTAAGCCTTTGGCATAATAAACCCTATAAGAAATGTGCAAGAATAACCGGTGAAGCAATGGGTAAATACCATCCACACGGTGATTTATCTGTCTATGATGCTTTGGTAAGAATGGCACAGCCTTTTTCATTAAGATATACTTTAGTTGAAGGTCAAGGAAACTTTGGATCAGTTGATGGGGATAGTCCTGCCGCATCAAGATACACAGAAGCAAGATTAAGTAAAATTTCAGAAGAAATGTTAGTTGATTTGGAAAAAAACACAGTTGATTTTATTCCTAACTATGATAATAGCTTAACAGAACCTACTGTTATGCCATCTAAAATACCAAACCTATTAATTAATGGGGCATCAGGTATTGCTGTTGGAATGGCAACAAATATCCCAACCCATAATTTAACAGAAACCTGCGATGCATTGGTACATCTAATTGACAATCCTAATTGTGAAACTAAAGATTTAGTACAATTTGTTAAAGCACCAGATTTTCCAACTGGTGCAACAATATTAAATCAATATGATATGTTAAGCATCTACGAAAGTGGAAGAGGATCAGTTCATGTTAGAGCAGACTATAAAATTGAAGATACAAAAAAAGGTCACAAGAAAATTGTATTTACAGAAATTCCTTTCAAAGTGAATAAAGCTTTGGTAATTGAACATATTGCAAAATTAGTAAATGAGGGATTAATAAAAGGTATTGCAGATTTAAGAGATGAATCCGATAAAGATGGAATGCGTTTAGTTGTTGAAATAAATTCAAATGCAGAACCAGAAATCATTGTAAATAATTTATTTAAACATACAGAATTAGAAACTACATTTCCAGTAAACATGTTAGTATTAGATAAGGGCCAACCAAAATTAATGAACTTAAAACAAATTTTATCTTGCTATTTTGACCACAGAATGGAAGTCACAAAAAGATGGTTAGCGTTTGATATTGATAAATTACAAAAAAAATTACACATACTAGAAGGATTAATGATTGCAATTAGTAACATCGATGAAGCCATTGCAATAATTAAAAAATCAAGAGATTCAAATGAAGCAAAACAAGGATTAATTAAAAGATTTAAACTAGATGATATTCAATGTCAAGCAATTTTAGATATGAAATTGCAAAAACTAACTGGTTTAGAAATTGATAATTTAAAAAAAGAATATGATGAAACAAAAAAACAAATTGAAGAATATAAAACACTTTTAGAAAACGAATCTAAATTAAGAGAATATATTAAAAATGAAGTTTTAGAAATAAAAAAGAAATATGGTGATTTTAGAAAAACAAAATTATCAAATGAAAAAACAACAAAAAATACGAATTTTAGAGACTTTGTTGAAAATAAAAAAGAAGCAATTCTTTTAACAACTGAGGGCTACATTAAAAGAATGAGTTTGGAAGATTATCATACACAAAACAGAGCAGGAAAAGGAAGTAAAACAACAAAAACTGAAGAAGATACAATTAAAGAATTTGTTTTGGCAAACACCCACGATATAATGTATTTATTCACAAGCAAAGGTCGTTTGTATACAATGGATTGTTTCACAATTCCAGAAGCATCTAGAACTTCAAAAGGAAGACATATTGTTAATGTTTTAAAACTAGATGAAGGAGAAACAATTACAAATATAATTCCAATAACTGTTGAAATTGTTGAAAATGCAAATAAATATCAAGTTATAATTGTTTCTGAAAATGGAAAAATAAAAAAGATGGCTTTTGATTTAATTAAAAAAATTAGAGCCAACGGTTTGAAAGTTGTAAATATCATGGACAAGGATCAAATTGTTAGTGTAAGATTAGTTGAAGAAAATAAAAAAGTATTTATTGTAAGTGAAGCTGGTAAAGCAGTAGTATTTGATCCTACGCAGGTTAGACAAATGGGAAGACAAGCGGGTGGAGTAAAAGCAATGAATTTATCAGGTTCAAAAATTATTGCAGTAAATGTTGTTTCGGACGAAGATAAAATATTATTTGTTTCTGAATTAGGTTACGGAAAAGTAACTGCCGTAGAGGCATTTAGACAAACAAAAAGAGGAGCAAAAGGAACAATTGCAATGAATATAAAGAATGCAGGAATAATTGTTAAAGCATTGGTTATTGGTGCAGCAAATGAAATACTTTTAATTACTAAATTAGGTATTGCAATTAGATTAAAATTAGATCAATTACCTGAATTAAGTAGAAACACAAAAGGAGTAAGATTAATTAAATTAGAAACAAAAGATAAAGTTTACGAAGTTGATTTAATTTCTGAAAATTGTGAAAGTGTAGATTGCGTTGATCAATGCGCAATTAATGAAATTCCGGCAATAGAAAATGAATCAAAAGAATTACAAGGTGATGACAATGAGTGATTACAACGCAAATAATATTAGAGTATTAAAAGGTTTGGAAGCAGTTAGAGTTAGACCTGGAATGTATATTGGCTCAACAAGTGTTGTAGGATTAAATCATTTAGTCTATGAAATTGTAGATAATTCTTTCGATGAAGCATTGGGCGGATATTGTAATGAAATAAATATTACCTTTGAAGATAAAAACCTAGTTAGAATAAAAGATAATGGAAGAGGAATACCTGTTGATATTCATCCAGATACAAAAAGAAGTGCATTGGAAACTGTATTGTGTGAATTACATGCCGGTGGAAAATTTGATAAAAATTCCTATAAATTTTCTGGTGGACTTCATGGTGTTGGTGCATCGGTTGTAAATGCATTATCTGAATATATGGAAGTGCGAGTTTACAAAGAAGGAAAAATATATTTTCAAAAATATGAAAGAGGTACGCCTTTAGGGAAAGTAGAAATTATTGGAGACACAAAAGAACATGGAACAGAAGTATTATTTAAACCCGATTTTCAAATATTTGAAACCACTGACTTTGATATTAAATCAATAAAAGAAAGATTAAAAGAACAGGCTTTCTTGAACTCAGGTGTTAAAGTTATTTTAATAAATAAATTAGATGATACAAAAGAAGAATATTTCTATGAAAATGGATTAAAAGATTTTCTTGGCTATATAACAGAAGGAGATAATATTCTTGGAGAAAAATTATATTTTGAAAAAACATTAAAATACAAAGATTTAGATTTAACGATTAATGTTGCATCTGCTTGGACAACCGGTTATGCAGAAAGAATGATTTCTTTTGTAAACAACATTCACACTGTTGATGGTGGAACTCACGAAGCAGGATTTAAAAGAGGAGTAATAAGAGCATTTGATGATTACTTTTCAAAAAATAAAATAAAGGAAGAATATAAAAGTGAAGATATTAGAGAAGGTTTAGTAACCATATTATCAATGAAGGTTCCAAATCCTGAATTTGAAGGTCAAACAAAAGCAAAATTAGGAAATTCAGATTTTATATCATTGGTTTCGGATATGATTTACAGTGAATTGGGAAAATATTTAGAAGAACATAAAGATTACGCAAGACAACTAACTGAAAAAATAATGCAAGCCGCAAAAGCAAGAGAGGCAGCACGTAAAGCAAGAGAACTGGTTAGAAGAAAAGGAGCACTAGAAGGAACAACATTACCAGGAAAATTAGCCGATTGTTCATCAAATAATCCTGCTGAATGTGAACTATATGTAGTTGAAGGAGACTCAGCCGGAGGAAGTGCTAAACAAGGAAGAAATAGAGAAACGCAGGCAATACTTCCATTACGTGGTAAAATATTAAATGTTGAAAAAGCTGGTTTAGATAGAATGCTAAATAGTGAAGCTATTAAAAATTTAATTACAGCAATTGGAACCAGTTTTGGAGATACTTTTAACATTGATAAATTAAGATATCATAAGATTGTAATTATGACCGATGCCGATGTTGATGGTTCACATATTCAAACTTTATTGTTAACATTATTTTATAGATATATTAAACAATTAATTATTGATGGTCACATTTACATCGCACAACCACCTTTATTTAAATTATTGGATCCTTTGAGCAAACAATCTAAATATTTTTACAGCGAAAAAGAATTGGATACTTTTATGAATTATTTGAAAACTCAAAATATTGAAGTTGAAAAGATTCATGTTCAAAGATATAAAGGTTTAGGTGAAATGAATGCGGATCAATTATGGGAAACAACAATGGATCCTAAACAAAGAGTATTTAAGAAAATTAACATTAATGATGCCATGGAAAGTGATAGGTTATTTTCTATTCTAATGGGGGAAAAAGCTGATCCTAGAAAAGCATTCATAATGGATAATGCAAAAGATGTTAAAGATCTAGACATTTAAGCCTTCGACAATAATTGGATATATTAAGACAATTATCCAATTCCTTTTTATTTTTTATTATTTTATTATTACTATGATTAAAGCAATAACCTTCGATTTGTGGGGCACTATTTTAGATAATGAAATGCGTTATAATAAATATCACACTGAATTAAGCGATTATATTATTGATAAATTTGGAATAAGATATTATCAAAACATGTATGTTGAAACCATGGATAAAAAACAATTTTTAGACGACATTAAAATAATGTTTGGTGCAAATGATGCAAAATATGCAGATAATCTAATTAAAAAACAGGATAAAATCTTTAAAGTCTATGAAGATGTAAAATATATTTTTAAATTACAAAGAAAATACAAAATTAAAATAGGTATAATTAGTAATGCTTCTTTTAGAACTCATGAATTAATAAAAAATTGGAAAGACCTAAAAAAATTTGAT
>CAIWXP010000003.1 GCA_903916665.1 Candidatus Iainarchaeum sp.
ATTTATTAATATAGAAATAAAAAAACCCGATACTATGTATAAGATAGTATCGGGTAATGTAAGAATTACGACTATATACTCGTTATCGGTAATTAAAAATCTGAATTTTGAGGTAATTTCATAAAATGAGTTACTTTTTCATGTAATTCAAAATCATTTTCTAAATACCAATCGCAAAATTTTGAACCGTCCATAAATCCAATATATGCTCTTGCTTTTGTTATATTTCCTGAACTTGTTTGAACTAATACAAAATCAGTTCTTAACCCATCCCAATTACCTTTTTCATAAGAAATTGGTTCTTGTATTTCAATATCAATCCAATTTGGTTTTGCAGCTAATTCCATCATTTGAAAAACATAACTATTTTCGGGTAATTCGTAACCATGAATATTTACTTGTGCCTGATACAATCTTTTTGCTTTTTCTAAATTTGTTTCCATTTTTTTTGACAGATTGAGAAAAAATACCGATAACATATAATAGCCGATTATTGGCTGCATTGTAGTTATTTAGATACTTTTTCGGTTATTAAACATTTGTTTTATTTATTTACTTTTGTGCTAATAATCAGCCAACAACGGCTATTATTTTTCATTATCGGTTAATATAAATCCTCACTGATTAATTGACCGACTTCATCATCTTCAAACATATAATGAATAATTTGATGACGTTCTTTGGCAATTTTAAAGGCTTCTTCACGGGAAACAAACCGATTTTTAGAAGTCAAAAAACCTTGATGTTCTCTTTGAGGTAAATTGCTATCTTCTAAATTCCCAATAAGATTTTTTAAAACTTTATAACAATCAGAATGTCTGAAACCGCTTATAATTGTTCCATTATAATCTATTGCAGCTGATAAAATAATTTCTTTGGTTTTATCCAAAATGTTTTCAAAACGGTCTGCAATTTCTGAAAAAATCATATCAGGGTCGTTGTTTAAATCCACAGGAACACGCAAAATCCAATTATTGTGATTTTCGCAAAGTTTTAAAACCCAGTCATTTGATTTTTTAATTAAGTCTTTATTTGATAATTTACATTTTTGCTCTGACATATAACTAATATTTAGATAATTAATGAATGATAAAAAACCGATAACATGCAATTTAGCGACAACTTGCAGCCCGAACATTTGTACTTAATTTGAAGCATTTGCGCAAGGCTGCAAGTGTGCGCAAATTGCTATTAGTTATGCTCAATTAATGCCACGATAATTCTCTAACATTTTGTTTTATTATTTCAAAATGTTTTTTTGAACTGTTTTGACATTTGTTTTTTTGTTAATTTAAAACTACATCTTTTTTCGTATTGTTCAAAATATTCATCTTTTGAACCTCCAGTATAAAAAAATATTAAACTACATTTTAAACAGGTTATGTTTGTTTTTATCAATTTATTATTTCTATAAAGATTATAACAATCTTGACTTAAATGTTTTGGTTGTTTTTGCTCAACACCTTTCCAAATATTTTTCATTTGATTAATTATTATGATAAAAATAAGCATAACATTGTATATAAAACAATTGCTTACTTTTATCTGGTTATTTACTTTATTTTTTCAATTTTAATTTTGTGATTAATAAACAGTTGTATTTCAAAAACGCAACTGTTTATATACATTTTCGTTATGCGTAATCGTCAGATAATTCTAAATTTTTTACAAATCCGATTTCGATAA
>CAIWXP010000004.1 GCA_903916665.1 Candidatus Iainarchaeum sp.
TATTTTTTTATTTTTATTCTGAGCTAATTGATTCGAAGATGCCTCTAATAAAGTTAATTTAGTTTTATATCCTTTTTTCTCAAGCCTAGAACAAACATATTCTCCCAATAAACCAGTACCTGAACAAACATATAAAATATTCAATGTTTTGTTCTTTGGTAAATTTAATTTCAAAATAACATTGGCAAAACTATCTAAAACTTTTTTATTTGAAAAATAGCCATTATAGGTTTTATTCCAATTTTTACCCAAAACAAATCTATCTTTGAATAGGTTTTCTTTTGTTATATTTTGCATTTTATCACTTTAAATAAGTTATTTTAATTGAATCCAATCTTTGATTTGGATTTGTTTTTGTTTGTTTTAATGTTTGTCTTTCGTGTCCTTTTGTGTATTGTAAATAACCTTGCCAAGCAATCATTGCACCATTATCACCAGCATATTCCAAAGGTACAAAACCTAATTTAACTTTCCTTTGTTTACCCAAAGATTCCAACATGGTTCTCAAAGATTTGCTTGCAGCTACTCCCCCAACAACCATTACTTCTTTTTTCTTTGAATAATATAATGCTCGTTCTACTACTTCTAATAACATGGCATAGCTAGTATGTAAAAAACTATAAATCAAATCTTCTTTTCTATGCTTGCCAATCTGCATTTTTGCACTTGTTAAAATACCTGCAAATGATAAATCCATTCCTTTTACAGTATAGGGTAATTCAATATACTTATTGCCTTCAAAATATAATTTATCTAATACTGGGCCAGCAGGAAACGGTATTCCTAATTCTCTCCCAAATTGATCTAAAGCATTACCTAAACCCATATCCTGTGTTTCACCATAGACTCTGTAATACCCGTTTTTGTAAGCTATAATTTGAGTATTTGCACCCGAAACAAAAATACTTAAAGGATCTTTTAATTTTGTTGTTAACTTTCCAATTTCAATGTGTGCTAAACAATGATTTACACCAATTAATGGTTTCTTTAAGGTTAAAGAAATATATTTTGCAAAAGAAGCACCCGCGTGTAAACATTGACCTATACCAGGACCTTGAGAAAAAGAAACCAGCCCTATATGAGAAATATCTATGTTTGCAGTTTTCAGTGCATTTTGTAACATTTCATTGGCAATATTATAATGATGTTCTGCAGCATCTCTTGGGAGAAATCCTCCAGTTTCAACTTTCAAAGTATCTCTAATATTTGCCAATACTTTTCCTTTATCAGTAACAATACCAATACCAAAAGTATGAGCTGTACTCTCTATACCTAAAATATATTTTGATTTCATACATATAAAAGAAATAGAAAAAATATAAAAAAGAGTTGGAATGTTTATCCAACTTTAAAACTAGGTATTTTGGGTGAATCTTTTCGTTTAAATCCAAAGATAACTGCAATTATTATTGCTAATAATACTGCTGCTCCAATTAAATACCAATACCAATTGTTATTCGATACTGGTAAATCAGTTTGAGCTATTATGTTTTTATCTGGATTTATATCTTTATTCTCAGTTGTTACATTTAGATTATTATCATTATTTGTTATTTTATTTTCATCTTTTATAATAATTTTGTTAGTATCATTTGGTTTTATTATTTGCGGCCCTACAAATCTAATAACGGCATAGTATGAAAACCCTGGAACTGTAACTGTGAATAAATAATAGGTTCCTTTATCTTCGATATTACTAGGAGTGTAAATAATCCATTCTTTATTTGAATATCGAGATAGTTTGATTATTGATTTGTCGCCCACTTCTGATTTTGGCAAAGTAAATTTAATTATTACAGAATCAAATTTATTTTGATCTCCTGTATATGTAAATTCAAAATATTTCAAAACAGTTTGTCCTACTAATCTAAAAGTAGGAGAAACACTAGGATTTATATTTAATGTTAATCTTTCTCCATTAACATTATTTGTATCTTTAAACTTTATTGAAACACTTTCAATATTCTCTTTATTAGAATTACTAAATAGTGTTAATGCGTTTTTATTTGAATCTATAACAATCGGTTTTGTTTCTTCATTTGAATTTCCAGAACCTGATCCTCCTCCACTCCCACCACCAGAACTACCTGAATTATTTGAAGATATTGTTATTCTTTTTGTATAGCTATTATTATCAATATTTGCATCATAACTAATATCATAGTTTTGCAAATAATTTACTAAACAAGTTATATTATAATCTCCTGCTGTAAAAGTATGTGAAAATTCAGCAATAAAATTAGAATCTGCTAATATACCATAATCCACATACAAATTATAATCTACAAAATTATTATTTATAAATAATAATACATTAAAATCACCAGCTGCACTATAACTGCTTAAATTATTTAAATCACAATAAATTGTGTTTGCTCCTATTTTTGTACTTGCTATTCTTATATTAGTTGCTGCCAAATCAACATTAGTTTCTGAACCTACATTTTTATCAATATAACTTACATTATTATTTGTATTATAATCTATTCGAGAATAAGTTACTAAACAACCCACATTATAATCTGCTTTTGCATTTGGAATCCAATTAAATGTTTCAACATGATATTCTCCAGCAGTTAATAATGTTAATGAAGTATTTGAATCAGCAGTAGTTCCATTTATTGTTAAATAAACATTATAATCAGATGCATTCCCTGTTCCAATATTATAAATTGTACAATTTACATCAACACTATGACCAATATTTACATCACTAATTATTCCAATATTTGCATTTAAATCAACATATTTTATTTCAAATGCTTTATCAAAATAATGATAATTATTATTGGAATTATAATCAGCTTGACTAGGAATAACAATAAAATTTAAATCTACGTTTCCATCCATTGTCGGAATCCAATAAAAACTATGAGTTAGATCGCTAACACTAGGATTTAAATTAGATGTTGTCCAATTATATGTCACATAATTATTTCGATTCGTATCACTAATTACATATAATATACCATTTATATCTTGACTATTATAATCTCCAATATTTCGCATAGTAGGTCTTAGGAAAACATTTCCATCACCATAATTAAGATCCCCCGCGCTTCCTATTGCATAGGCATAAACATCTCTATAATAAATTGGTATTTGTTTACAAAAATAATCATTTTCTGAATTGATATCATAGGTTGAAACTATTTTTGCACATATATAATTAAAATCTAAAGTAGGAATTGTCCAATAACTTTGTTCAGAACGACCATTATTAACTAGAATAGAATGTACCTCTTCTATATTATCAACTATTGTACCATCAGGACTATTTGTTCCTGAATAATAATATATTACATTAAAATCGCCAGATTTTGTACTAATATCACCAAAATTATTTATTAATGCATCAACAGTAACTGTATCTAAATATACAGCATCAGAAAGTACAGCCAAATTTGATACTCCTACATCAATAACATAATAATATATTAACGGTAAATAATCATAATAAGTTTTATTTGATCCCTGTATTGCTATTGAAGAATCACAAATACCATCATTATCATCATCTATAGAACATAAATTTTCAAAATTATTATCCCATAACCACAAATTACCTCCAATTGTATTTGCAGAATCAGATAATAAACTATTTCTCTTACTATAATTAGTTTGTAAAGAAGAATTAAAATCTATGTTTAAATCTGTTGATCCAGCATAAACTAATTTATTTGTTGATTTTAATCGGAATACATTGTTATAAAAATGCATTGAGTCATTGCTCTCAGAACTTTTTGAAATTAAAGAATTCATTGCAATATTTGAATCAAAAATAGCATAATTAGAATGTGTTGGCTGGTTTCCAGAAAAAGAAAATATATTTAAATCAGAATTTAAAGTTAAATCATGTATATTCAAATCTAAATTATCTGTATTTTCAATATAAAAAGGTATGCAATTAGATATACAATTAACAAAAGTTTCATAAAAATTTAAATCCAAACCTTCAATAGCATCCCCATAATTCAAATGTAATATATTGTTAGAATTCAAATCGATACGTGAATTTAAAATATTAATTTTATTTATATCACTTTGGCGAATATCAAGAATTGTTGATTGTGATGCTAAATTCAAATCATTAATTGTTAATTCGGAAATATTTGAATCAGCGAAAATAATAAACCCAGTATCGTCAGGATATGCATAATATTGATTCATAATTACTCCTGTGTTATAAAAATTAATATTCATTTTAGAATAATTTGAAGCGTTATATGTTATTAATGAATTATTCATACTAATTTGCGAATCAAAAAATTGCAAAGAACCTAAATAAGAGTCATAGGTATAAACTAAATGACTATTGTTTAAATCTATATTTAAATCATATATTCTGATAATATTAACATCATGACTACTTAAATATATAAAAGTGCCTTCATCATAAGCATGAAATTTAGTCCCATAAAAATTAAAATCTCTAAAATTATCTGAATAGGTAGTGGAATAAAATAAATCTCCTCGAGAATTAATATCATCATTTAGTATATTTATGTAATTAACATCACCTGCAAAATCTAAAATTAAAGTATTTGAAAAATGTTTTAAATCAAATATACAATTTTTAATAGTTATAGAACTTGCTTTTTGCCCTTGTGTAAATACAAATTCTTGAAAATCATGATTATAATCAATTCTATGATTATTACAATCTATAGACAAATTATTTGCATCATTTGTAAGTTCAAAACAATAGGGGTTTTGCCAACCATTAATGTCTTGCATAAAAGTATAGGTCAAATTAGAATGATTTGGAGTTATATTTCCTGGACAACTAGATATATTTGTTGCATTAATAAAACTAAATAATAATAAACAAA
>CAIWXP010000005.1 GCA_903916665.1 Candidatus Iainarchaeum sp.
AGTAAAATAATTATTATTAAAATATTTATGTTTAGTGATACACAATGAGAAATGAAAAAAGTTTAAAACAATTAGAGAAATTAGGAAAAGAAACTTTAGAAATGATTAACAAAAGAAAAGAACCTTTTGTTGAATTACCCATTAGATCTTTATCAAATACTTTCTTTGATGAACAATCTAAAACAATTAAAATGGGAAATAAAACATCAAAAAGAAATTTCCTAAATACTGCACACACAAGAAAATATACTCAAACAATTGCCATTGCATCAGAAATTAAAAAGATTATAAAAGAAGACGCCACAATCTCAATCAGAGATTTATATTATGCATTAAAACACACATTGAAAGGATCAAAGGAAAACCTATTTGAAAATCAGGGAGAATCAGATCCTTTAATTGAAGATATTGAAGCATCGCTTGGTTTATTAAGAGAAGAATTAAATTTAGCAGCATCAACAAAAGGAGTTATTGCTGGCAATTTAACAATTAAAGATGGAAAAGATGTTATTGATTTAGGACGTATGGGTTCAGGAGGATGGGGTGTTCCATCAAATGTTGAACCTGAAAATATTGAAATAAAAAATCTAGATGCAGAATTTGTTTTATTTATTGAAAAAGATGCCGTATGGCGAAGATTTAATGAAGATCAATTTTGGAAAAAACATAAATGTATTATAATAACTGGAAAAGGACAAGCATCAAGAGCAGAAAGAAGATTAACTCAAAGATTTAATAAAGAATTTAAATTACCTGTTTATTCATTAATGGATGCTGATCCATGGGGATATTATATTTATTCTGTTATTAAAAGAGGTTCAATCTCATTAAGTTATTCAGAAGCAAAATTAGCAACCCCTGAAACTAAATATATTGGTTTGACAATTTCAGATATTGATAAATATAAAATTCCAGAAAATGTTTTCATGAAACTAAATGATGAAGATAACAAAAGATTAAAAGATATAAAAAATTATCCTTGGTTCAAGAATAAAGCTTGGCAAAATGAACTAACTTTAATGAAAACTCGTAACTGTAAGCTAGAATTGGAAGCATTATCTAGAAAGGGTATTAGATTCATAACTGAAGAGTATTTACCAGATAAAATTAAGAATAAGGATTTTTTGCCTTAAAATTATTTGTAAATATTATCATGATGATCAAAATCAATTAATCTAACTATCTTTTCATTCTTATTAATTTCAAAAAGTAAAACAAAAGAACCAATATGAACCCGATATTTATTTTGTAAAGGAGGATGCATTGGTTTATAATGATGTGGCTCTTCTAAAATTTCTTTTATCTTTTTATCTAATACAATTTTTAAGGTACTATTTTTCTTTGCAATTTTAATGAATTCCTTTTTTAAACTCTCAGATATCTCTAGAGAGTACATTCATTCACTCCACAGTTCATCTGTAGATTTTATTTTGATAAATTTTCCTGATTCTATTTTCTTAATTTTCTCAATATATTCTTGTTTATATTCTTTATTTAAAAAATGTTCATCATATTGTAATAAAGCAGATCTTAACACTTCAGTTTGACTTGAAGCATAACCTTTCTTTATAGCCTTCTCAATAATGCTCTCGTAGGGAGCTCCTAAATTAACATGCATAACAAATCACTTATATAATTAGTAATGTATGTTATTTAAATGTATTGTTATATGGCCATTGAAGGACCAGCACAAAATAATTAATATTGTGCATAAAAATACAATTTTACGGCAACCTTTATATATATTTCCTTTAAATTATATAAT
>CAIWXP010000006.1 GCA_903916665.1 Candidatus Iainarchaeum sp.
ACCATTTTCTTTTGCTTTTTTTAATCCATTGATTACATTAAGAGAATTACCACTTGTACTTATTCCTATAACTACATCATTTTTGTTAGATAGATTCTCAATTTGTTTAGAAAAAACAAATTCATATCCCGAATCATTGGCAATTGCAGTTATAATAGATGTATTTACGGTTAATGCTATTGCATTTAACATAGGCCTCTCCATATAAAATTTGCTAACTAATTCTGCAGCAATATGTTGTGAGTCTGCAGCACTTCCACCATTACCAAAAATTATTAATTTCCCATTATTTTTATATGAACTAATAATTACATTTGCAATATTTGATATGTTTTCTAAATTTTCTTTTGTTAATAATCTTTCTTTGACTAGAATACTATCTTTTAATTGTTTTTCTATATCTTGCTCGAAGTTATTCATATTAATCAACATCCCATACTTGAAGGCCATCAAAGTCAAAACTAAAGTCAACTATAGTCGCACCCTCTTTAATTAATGCTCTTTGGACCAATTCTTTCTTGTAAGTTTTACAATAAAATAAAATATGCCCGCCTCCCCCAGCACCAGTAATTTTACCTCCTAATGCACCATTAATTTTTGCAACATTATACAAATTATTTATATGTTCATTAGACATCAAATTAGTGAACTTCTTCTTTTCTTCCCAAGCATCATCTAGCAATTTACCAAAAAAATCCAGATTCCCATTATATAGTGCATCTCGCATATCATAAGCTAGCTCTTTAGTTCTATGCATAGATTCTATAGATTTACCAGACAGTATATTTTTCTTTTGATCTTCCAATATTCTTTCTGTATCATTTCGTTGATTTACTTTTGCTAGTATTAAATTACTTTCTAATTCTAAAATATAATCTTTTTTTATTCTTAATGGTGACACCCTTACAAAATCGTGGCCTTTAAATTCTATGAAATTTAATCCCCCAAATACTGATGCATATTGGTCTTGACGACCCCCCAATATTTTCAATTCCTCTCGCTCCAATTTATATGCCAATTCTGATATTTCATAGGAATTTAACTTTCTTTGATTTTTTAAATGATTGAATAAACCTATTAAAGAACAAAATGCTGCTGCCGAACCACCCAGTCCACTTCTGGGCTCTGCTTCAGAATATAATTCCAAATTGAGTCCTGTATTTCCAGTATAGGTATTTTTAAAAACAGATAATAATAAATCTAAATTAGTACCATAATTTATAACCTCATTAAGATCAAATGAAAGTTCTTTGTTATAGTTATATGATTTTAAAGTTACTAGTTTATCTGATTTTAATTCTAAATAACCGTAAGAATATTTATTTATAGTAACATTTAATGCCACGCCACCATAATCTTCAGTATATGGAGATACATCTGTACCACCGCCACCAAAACTAATCCTTAATGGCGATTTACTTCTTATTTTAACCATAATAATCCTCGTTACTTTAAAATTTTATCCATCTTCTGACCAAAGAATTTCCAATCATTCTTTAGATTTGATACATATTTAATAATATCATTTGATTTTGAAATATATTTATTTTTATTATCTATAAGTTTTTGCATTGATTTTTCTAATTCTAATGAAGTCTTATCAATATCTTTATGATCTTTAAATAAAATAACTCCGGGGCAATCTTTCAATAATTCAGTATAGCCTCCATATTCTGATGCAATCAACGGTTTTCCTCTCGCTAATCCTTCAAAAGGAACAATTCCAAAATCTTCTGCAAATGCACAAAATATAGTAGCAGTACAATTTTCATATAATTTATTTAATTCTTCATTTGATACTCCTACTTTAAAATTAATATTTTTTGTTTCTTGTGCTAATGAATATAAAGAATTAAAATAATTTTGATTTTCAACACTACCTACTAAATATAACGAATAACCAGAATTCTTTTTAACAAATTTTGTCCAACTTTTAATTAGCATATCTTGTCTCTTTGCTTTTCCAAATCTAGCCACATAAACAAAATAAGGTTTAGACTCTAATTTTTTATTTAATATTTTTAAATCGAAACCAGGATAAACTACACAAGATTTTTTATTTTTAAATAATTTATGATTAACTGCTCTTGATTTGCTTAATTCAGAATTAAATATTGCATAATCTATACCTTTCCAAGATATTTTTTCAATTATTCTATAAAACCAAGCAGCTAATAAATAAATCCATCTCTTCAAAAAGAATTTATATCTGTATTTTAAATTCCAATCCATATCTTCTTGGTATGCCGCTCTTAAAATAGTATGTACATAGGCATAAGTTTTATCTTTTTTATGATTTGTTAATGTAATTGCTTCTGCCAAACCACCAGTAGATACTAAAAATATATCATAATTCTTCAATGGAATTTTAGAGAAAAAAGCACTTATTAAAAAAAATCCTCTACCAATAAAACTTCTTGATAATTTTTTAATAAATTTAGGTCCTAACTCAATAACCTTATAATTTTTAAATTCTTCAAAAGTCTTATCTTTATCATATACCCAAGTATAAAAATCTATTTGATTCTTTGAATTTTTAGCATATTCTAAAATTAGTTTTTCTGCGCCACCTTTACTTTTTATCCACGGATGAAATAAAGCAATTTTCATAATCTCACTATCTACCAGAAACTATTTCTAATGCATCACGAGGTTTTAATTCATAGTCTTTGCCAACTATTAACTTAGTTCTAGCAAGGATTGCTTTAATAAATTTATTTCCTAAATCACTATGAATTGCAAATGCAAAATCTAATGCTGTTGATTTAGGGGGTAGCAAAAAACAGTCTGGCAAAATATTTCCGTCCTTATCTGCTAATTTTGTTGAACCTGCAGGAAATATAGGCATATACTTTAAAATATCAAAAACACTTTTTTCTAAAATGTCTTGAACGCCCGTTGATCCATATTTTTGCAAAACTGTTTCTTTAATAAATTGAAGACCTTTAATTTGTTTTTCATTTAATTTATCTGTTCCAATAATATTAAAATCGTTTTTTCCTGGTAAATAATCAATCAATCCATGCTTAGCTGCTTCTTTTAATCCTAATTCACATTCTGCACTTACAGGAACAACTAATAATTCTGGATGTGCTGCTTTTAATCGTTTTATATTTACTTCTGCACTTGACAAATCAGCTTTGTTTGCAGCTATAACAATGGGTTTTGAAATTTCTCTTAATTCAAAAGCAAAACTTTTTATCATTTCTTCTGAAAATTCAATCATCATTTCAGGCTTACCTTTCAAACCTTTCAATAATTGATGTTCTTTAATACTTAAACCTGCACAAATGTCTCTTAAAGCTTCCAATATTTTTCCTTTTGTTGATGATTGAGTTCTTGCAACTCTGTCCCAGTTCTTCAAAATAACCTGATAAAACCACATATCCAATTCAAAAACCAAAAATTCAATATCCTTCAACGGATCATAGGACCCCATGTCAACGGGTTCTCCTTTTTCACTAGTTGAACCAGAAATATCAACCACATGTATCAAAACATCAGCATTTCTTAAATCATCTAAAAACTTATTACCTAAACCTTTACCCTCGTGAGCACCAGGAACCAAACCAGCAACATCGATTATGTCTACAGGCACATACCTTACATGATTCACACAAAACCCTTGCCTAGGATTACATTGAACATTAAATTCTTTATCAATACAATCTACCCTAACAAACCCTACCCCTTTATTTGGGTCAATGGTAGTAAACGGATAGTTTGCAGCTTCAGCATTGGCCATGGTGGCAGCTTTAAAAAAAGTACTTTTACCTACATTTGGCTTACCAACAATTCCAACTAACATAAAAATCCCAAAAACACCAATATGACTAATATGATTAT
>CAIWXP010000007.1 GCA_903916665.1 Candidatus Iainarchaeum sp.
AAAACTCTTTTTTAATTTTCAATTCTGTTTTAAATTTAACTTTATCACCAAACTTAAATTCGTTTTTATCATTTGGTTTTATAATTTCAAACTTTAACTCATATTTTGTTAAATCAAATAATGCCATAAAAATCTATTCCAAAATGTTTTTCAACAATTCATTAACATAGTCCATAGGACCATCACCAGTTATCACAATGTCAAATTTATCTTTATATAATTCTAAATGTTTTTCATCTTTTTCATTGTAAAAACCAATGGTGATTTTGACTTTATGTTCTAATCCTTTAGACATATCTAAATCACCTAAAGAATCTCCCAACAAAATTATATTTTCTTTGTGTAATATTTTACTATAAACAGGATCATCTTTAACCGCAATTTCACCTTTATTAAATGTATGAATTACTTTAGATTTATAACCTAAAACTTTTCCATCAACATTAAAATCATATTCATTAGAAATTATTGAAATATTATTGTATTCTAAATTATTCTTTTTCAAATATCCTCTGATAAAATAACCAGCGCCAGCAGAAAATAATAATATAGGAATTTTATTTTTATTTAATATTTCAAAAAAATCTTTTATTTTATCTCTTAATTTAAATGTACTATTTTGCACAACATCATCCAATACTTGTTTACTTAAACCATATTCTGCTTGTATTTTAATGTGTGTAGTCCACCATTCAACCATTTTTTCATTTTTAATTTCTTGAGGGATAGTAGGATCAATTTCTATTGGATTATATTGATCATAAAGCGCATAGGCTTTCTTAGTATATTCCTCTCCCAAATATCCCAAATGCCTTATTTGCGCAATCATTGATTGTACTTTCTTTCCATCAATATACGCTTTACTTAATGTATTATCAAAGTCAGAAATTATATGTAAATTTTCTTTACCTTTTTTTTAATTTGTTGAATTTTGACATTTAATTGTTTTTCATCTTTAACAAAAACACTATTCATAAAATCACTTCTTTTCAGAAACTAATTTAGCAAAATGTTTGAAACTTCTATCATAGCTTGCTTCTGCTGTCTTCGACACGTGTGCAAAAACACAACCAGGTAATTCATTGTCTTCTAAATGACTTTTGATACATTCACAACAAATACCTTTTTTTGCACAATTATAGGTGCAAGTACAATTCTTTTTGTTTAATTCTTTTTTACATTCTGACATTAATTATCACACTTCATTAATTCATTTAAAACAACAGTTGCATAGGAATTTTTTATTAAATTAAAAGATAATTTTAAATACTTTTTATTTTCATTGTACTCATCATTTCCAATCTCTAACACTTTAAAATCAAAAATATCTAATTTAATTGGTCTTGTACTACTTTGAACCGACATTTGCTGAAAACCATTAACTGTAAATTGCTCTAATTCTATACCTTCGTCTTTCAAAACTTGTCTTTCAATTTCTCCTATAATTCCTTCGGAAAATTTAAAATCTGCACCAAATAATGGTCCTAAAATATTACCTTCAGAATCTAATTTATCTCCTTTTTGAACTTTGAAAAAATCAGCGCCAAATTTTTCTTGTCTTAAATCTAAATATTTGTTAAAAAGAAAGGATTGATAAGCGTGAGGAAATAAAATCATTAAGTTTTTTGGTAATTGTTGAAATGCTTTTACAAAATCATTTGGGTCTTTCATCAATGAATTTAATATTGCTCTTTCATAGCGAAATATGTTTCCTTTTAATTTTTTAAATGCCTCTAAATATTGTTCTTTAGCCGCTAATTCTCTAGCCTCTTTTACTTCTTGATCTTCTCTATCATTTGTTTTTCCTAAATATAATAATACTGCTTCTTTAGTTTTATTTTGAAAAAATAATTTGCCCACTAAATGAGTAACCTGTCTTATTCCACCAAATCTTTGTTCTCCAAAATAATTTGGCACACCATTTTTAATTTGTTTTTCAAATTCAGTTATTATAGTTTTTATTTCTTGTTCTTCTAAATCAATCTCTCTAACTATAATTGTAAAACCATTCCCTTTTAAATCTCCAATTTCTAATTTATTGTTTTGCCACGAAAAATCAAACATTTTAATTTGATTGTATTTAAACTTTTTTAATTGTTCTAAATTTGGATCAAAAATTGCAACTCTTTGGCAAGTTACTGCTCTTTTATCTTTTAATCCCGAAAAACTAATTCTAGTCTTTCCAAATTTTTGATTTAATGCAATACTTTTAATTGCATTTTGAACATCAATATTCACTTTTTGCATTGTACAATGCAAAAATTGTTTATTATGAGGATCACCAGGAATATTGGTATTTTCGGAAATCCCTTCTGGCAAAATTCTGCAAATAGTTCCATCTAAAGCAATTTCTTGAACTATAAAATCAGTATATCTATGCTTAATTTTACCATTTAATGGTTTTGACTTTGTAAAATACATATTATTAATATATAGGTAAACAAATAAAAATAGGTTTGAAAGGGAAAAACCCTTTCACTATGATTTTAATCTAATTGAATGGTTATTTCAAATCCGTCTATGTTTAAAATACACATATCAGTATCTAATTCTATTTCATAATCTTTAAAATATTTATCTAAATATGCTTTAAATTCTTTGATAAATTTTGAATCAATAACATCGATTCCTTTTCTATCATCATCATATTTTTGTAAACATTCATAAACTTTTTCTTCAACAATATCTCTATTCTTTGTTGTTGGTTCTCTTTTACCTTCTTTTTTAGGGCTAAAATCTTTTCTTGCCAATTCTTTAATCGGTGCTTTTGAAACTTTCTTTACAGGTGTTAATTGTTTTTCATTTTTAACACTGTGCATAGGTTTTGGATTCTTTGATTTAGTACCACTATGTCGTGCCTTAGTTCCTTCTTTTTTAAATACCATAAATATCTTTACTCCTTTAAATTTTAAACGATCAAAAAGATCTTTAAATTATAAATAATATTATTCTTTTTATTTAAAAACATATCTTAAATTCTTCGTTCTCTTCTTAAATGTTTTATACCGTGATTCAATATTGATGAATCAACTAGATTTTTTACAATTTCTACTTCATTTTGCGTTAATTTTGCTTGCTTATCTGCATCTAATAATACTGAAGGGAAACAATAGTCCTTTGCATAGCTAGAAATGTAGGCCATAAACCCTTTGATTTCTTTCATCTTTTCTGCAGAATAATTGTTTTGTAATAATTCTAGTCTTAGAGGATAATCTTCATTTACTTTAATATAGGATGCATAAAAATTAAATTTTCCATATTCTTGTAAATCATTATAAATTAAATTACTTTCTGTTGCAAATATTGGAAAGAAAGATAAGCAGTGATCTTTTTCTAAAATATTATTTAATAAAATAACATCATTTATTGAATTTGAATTTTGTAATAAATCCTTTGGTAATAATTTAATAAATGAATTTGCTCGTGAATCTTCAACAGCCCCTAATAATGTTATTGCACTACTATTACAGTAATCATATATTTTTACAAAGTCTTGCAATAGATCTTCATAGTCAGTATATAATATCGAATTATTTTGTGGTCTATCAATTGCTTGAGGCAAAACATTTCCATCAATTAATGCATACTCGGGGTTTTTATTTTGCAAACCGCAAAATAATAATGCAAGTTCTTCTCGTAGTCTAGAAATAGAAGTAAACTTTTGTATTTCTTCTTTTTGCAGAGCATTTTGTGAAATTTTTAATTCATAGTTTGGTGCAGGAATTAATTTTTCATATTTAACTAATTTAGAATCATAGTCAAAAAAAGAACCTGCTGTTTTAATATAACAAAAATCTAAACCAGTTAAAGAACTACTAAAAAAACCAGAATCACAACCTATAACTTTTCCTTTATTATTGTTAACAATTTTTTGAAGTTGTTCAGATTCAACTAAACCTTTAACAGAATTGGTTTTCAAAAGATCTTTAATCTTTAGAGCATCTTCTTTGATAGACCCCAAATAGGATGCATACTTATCAACCTGTTGCTTAATATTTGAAAACATAATAAAATAATACCTTAAGAAGTTAAATGCTTTATGGTTAGTTTAATTTAAAAACCTAATTAATCTAAATGTATTATGCCAAAAATACCTTTGAGAGAACGCCTTTCTAGACTAGGGCGATTATTTAGAAGATCTAGACCTTTAACCTTTGAAGAACAATTACATCAAAGAATAGGCAGTAAAGTGCAAACTGTAGTACAACCATTAATAAGTAATTGGCAAGAAATACCCCTAGAAAAAAGAGAACTTGCAGTTAAAGGATTATATGGTGAACTATTTCAGTCTATGACAACTGCAAAAGGTTACAATGAACATTATACAACATTGGCAAATTTTTGTTTCTATGTTTTTGCAGATGTAGGTATTTCAGAAGAATCAAAAAAATTAACTGCTAAATTATTATCTACTATTTTAACTAAAGAAAATCCAAATCCTGCAAAAGCATTATTAGTTCAAAATTTAACAACCATAAGACGATTACCCTCACCAATAAGACAGATACTTGCAAAGGGTTTAGACTTAGCAACAAAACATGCAATTGGATTGTACTAATTAATTATATTTATCTACACAAATTTCAAAACCAACAACTGGCATTGTTAAACCAAAATTTGCCAATACTTGAGGATGTATTTCACCAATGTGGCCCTGCAAAGTTTTATTACCTAATTTAAAAGTTACTACAGCAGATCTTTTAGGAATACACATTACAAAATCCTTTGCTTCATAGTGAATATCCTTTGCATCTATTGCTTTCAAAATTGCATCCAGTCTTTGTTTTGCTTGAGTGTAACTCGCCTCATTATGACATAAAGAAACTATTAAATGATTTTCTTCTTTAACAATTTCTTTTCCTTTTAAATCTTTTACAACAAAGGCAACTTTTCCCAATTCAAAAATATCTTGAGGATAACTATTATGTTGATTTTTAGCTAAAAATTCTAATTGTTCAGGCAATAACCGCTCTCTAAATATTTGCATACTTTCTGACATTGGATTTGCTATTTCAACACAGTTAATATTTTCTTTTTTAATAAGCAAATTAGCATATTGTTTTTTTATACTTGTTAATGTAAATGTTATTATTTCTTGTAAACCCAAACCAATACTTGCTTCTTTAACTAAATTATTAAACTCAGTTGAAGGTAATATTTTACCTGTTGTTGCTTGACTAAATTTAACTGGTCGCAAAACATTATAACCATATTCAATAATTAAATCTTCAATAATGTCTACACTATGTAAAATATCTTGTCTATATTTAGGATATTGAACAATTACTTTATTTCCTAGAATCTTAACATTGAAATGTTTTCTTTCCAAGAATTCAGAAATTTGAGCATCTATTAATGGTTCGCCCAAAAATTCAAATATTTTATTTTTATCAATTACAATTTCTCCTGGTGTCATATCCAATGAAACAAATGATTTCTTTTCATCAATATAATTTACAGTAATACTTTCTGCTTTAGCTCCTCTATCAACAAAGGCCAAAGCACAAATTAATAAAACTATATCTATCTTTTCTTGATTCTTTCCTGTAACTTCTAAAAATAAATCTTGTAATCCTAATTCTACTTTTCCTGAATCATTTGAATTAACTATTGGAGGAAAGGACATTATTTTTCCTTCTTCATCAATCCAAACAGGATATTTATCCATATCTTTTAATAAATGTGCAAATTCTTTTCCTTTAGGATGAACCTGTAAAACTTCTTCTAATGTCATTTCCGAATCATAGCCTAAAGGTTTAAATTTTGTTTTTTTATCCACAACAGTATATCTTAATCTTTTACCATTTACTTTATTTAAAGCATAAATTCCCAATGCAAATTCGCTTCTTTTTCTTCCAAAGGTATTACAAATCTTTTCTTGTAAATTTATCATACTAATTAACAAATCTTCAGTTACATTAACCTGTCTAATTATTGCCGATGCTTCTTTTGGATTTAAATTGTTTTTGCCCGACACATCAACACTATAATCACTCTTTGAAAATTTATATTTGGGAAGCCCTTTTTCTAAACCCAAATGAGCTTTTAATTCTCTTACTATACCTTCAACACTCCACAAATCTGGTCTATTAGAATCAGTAATATCAACGGTTATTTGGCCATCAACATTATCATCTAATTCTCCTTTTGCAGGCAAAAAATATATTTCTAATTGACTATCATCCACATCAAAACCCATTAAATTTTCAAAATCTCTTTTACTAAATGTAATGTTCGGCATTAAACCACCTCAAATTTATGGTTTAATGTATCTGTTTGAAATTTTGAATATTTTGTGAAAAATTTTAAACTGTGCATATTTACACCTTCTCAATAATAGATTTATTTCTCAGCCATTCTAATTTTTGCGAAAATAAATCTCTAATATCTTTTATTCCTAAATTAAACATTGCTAATCTATCAACACCTAATCCCCAGGCAATAACTCTATCCTTTACACCTAAAGTTTCAGTAAATTCGGGTCTAAATATTCCAGCACCACCCAATTCTACCCAACCTAATTTAGGATGCTTAGCATGCAAACTAACAGAGGGTTCAGTGAATGGATAATAGCATGGAGTAAACATTGTTTCTTCTGCCCCTGCAATCTCTCTTGCAAACTGATCTAATAGCCCTAGTAAATGTTTAAATGAAATATCTTTTCCAACAACAAATCCTTCCAATTGATTAAATTCACTTAAATGCGTTGCATCTAAAACATCGGGCCTAAATACCCTAGAAAAAGCAAAATATCTTTTGGGACTCTCAACACCTTGAGATAACAATCTTGCGGAATAGGCTGTACCATGGGCTGCTGGCATTAATTTTTTTGCAACATCTTCTGACCATGTATAACCCCACCCCTTTGATCCTGTTTTTCCCCCATTTTCATGTGCACTTTTTACTGCATTAACCAAATCTTTATCAGGTAATTCTCCGGTACTTGGTCTCTTTAAAGAATAGGTATCTGTCCAAGTTCTGGCCGGGTGATTTTGAGGTTGAAATGGAATATCAAAATTATAAAATTCTGTTGTTATTAAATCTGTAGGCATTTCTTCAAACCCCATACCAACTAATTTTTCTCTTACTAAATTTAAAAATCTAGAATAGGGTTGATATTGTCCAATTGATAATGATTCAACTTCGCTTACAACATTATAGGGTTTAAAATTTACTAAAGTTAAATCTTGACTTTTTAACATTTCCTGTGTTAAATAGGTTACTGATTTTTTAATTTGTAAACTAGAATATTTATCACCCAATGCATTTCTTAAAACAAAATAATCTGATTTAAAAAAAGCTTCCAATAAATTCATTCTTAACAAATTATCAATTAATTTTTTATCAAATAGTTCTTTTCCCGAGTCTATTTCTTTTAATGCAATATGTAATTCTTCAAATCCAAAATCCTTCAAATTATTTGTTTGGATTACTTTACCATTTACAACTTCAATTAATTTATTTTTCATAGCATAGCCAAAAATAAATGCACTTTTATCTCCTAGAACTTTTCTAAATTCGTTTAAAGATATATTTTCTTTTAATTTATTTAATATTAATTCTTCCGGAAATTCTTCAGTTAAATATAATTTACCAAATTTACTTAATTTATAGGCACTAGCTTCTTTTTTTTCAATATCTACCAAACCTTTTTCTTGCAATATATTTGTTGCTCTTCTTACCGCATCTAAATTCATCGCTAAATTATTTGCCAACTCTTCCAAAGAGATTTGCTTGCTAGTTAAATTAGTCAAACATAATATTTCTTCACTTGTAAATTCCATTAAAACACCTTAAATATGAGATAACCATAGTAAATTTATATAATATATAAGGAGTAGGGTTTTTAAGGATTTGTAACTATGCGTACAGTTCGGATCTAATTTTTAACCTTGCTGTTCGGTTTTTTCTGCCTTTTAAAAAACGAGCATCTAGACTATCTCTTTCTACCCTATCAACATAGCCAAAAAGAGTCTTTTTTTCATCTGGTGCATTTATTGTAACACTGTGCCCTTGTGCAAATAACATAGATTCAAAATATTTGGGCCAACTTAAAACACAACCATCACCATATTCTCCTAGACCAGTAATATCAATACTCATATTTAATTTTGATAAAACATCACGGGACAAAAATTTAGTATCTCTATAATCCGGATCAAAATTTGTTATTTGAAATCTGTCACCTAATTTTGTTTTTGCAAAGGAATAAAAACGCAATAAAATTTGTTCATGTATTGATTTTAAAAGAGCTAATTCTTCTTCAGAATACATATTAAATCTGTCTTTAAATGCAGGTTCAATAACTACAAATAAAGTATTTGGATTATTTGCTTGTTCTAATACTGCTCTACCATATTCTCTCAATAATATACTAACAAGATATTGTACTTTTTTGGGTAATTTTTTTTTGGTAAACATAGTTTTAATTTGATCTAAACCATAGTTTCCTAAAATATTATATAATACATAGTACATTGGGTGAACTAACATTACTATTTTATCATACTTTCTTTGTTCAGACATATTTAAATTAGACCAAAAGAATATATATAACTTAGCCCAAAATATACTATTGCTTTTTGAATTTGGATCCAAAGAGAAACCAAAAAAGGCTCCAGAACCAAAACACAAGTATTCTGAAACAAATATAGGATTTGACTGTTGCTTTTCAAAAAGACTAATTCTTGATAATCCAAAAGACATATTCTTTGAATGTGAAGAATATTATCTATTTGATAAACAAGATCCAAAAATGTTAGTTAAAGATATTGTTAAACTATCAATTTCAGAAAAACATCTTTTCAAAAAATTCTTTGATTTTTTAAAAGAATTGCCGATTACAAACTTAGAAAACGAATTAGAAAGATATTTCTTACAATATTTAGAAGAAAACAAAATTCTTTTGGATTCGGAACAAAAAAAATATTTACTAAAATTAATTGACTACGAGATTAATGGATTTGGTCCAATTAGCGCACTATTAAAAGATAGAGATAAAATAGAAGAATTAGCAGTAATTGGTTTAGGAATAGATAATCCTGTTTATTGTTATGTGGCAAATATAGGTTGGACAAAAACTAATTTTTATTTTACAAATGAAGAATATGTAAAAGAATTAATAAATAAAATGGCACGTAATATTGGACGACAAATATCAATTAATTCTCCTTTGTTAAATGCTTCATTAAATGATGGTTCGAGAATTAATGCATTAATTTCACCAATAACAAAAGAGCCAAATATAACTTTACGAAGATTTAAATACAATCCATTAACACCATTAAATTTAATTAAATACAATACTTTTTCAGAAGAACTAGCAACCTATTTGTGGCTAACAATGTTAACGGATTCAAATATTTTAATTGCGGGCAACACAGGTTCAGGAAAAACAACTACTTTAAATTCGCTGTTTAGTTTTGTGCCGCGAAATGAACGAATAGTTATTTGTGAAGAAACACCAGAAGTAAAGATACCCCATAAACATCAAGTTAAATTAAAAATTGATGATAAAAGAGGAATTAATATGAACGAATTAATTATTTCCACATTAAGAATGAGACCCGATAGATTAATTGTTGGGGAAATAAGAACTAAAGATGAAGTTCAATCTTTTATTGATACTATTTTGGCAGGCCAAGGAAAAGGATCCTGTGCAACATTTCATGGTCTATCAATTAACGATACTATTGAAAGATTGTTAAAACTAGGCACATTAGAACAGGATCTTAATGCACTAGATATAATTGTTTTACAAAGAAGATGGAATGTTATTGATGTAGAAAATAAAACACAAAAAGAAAT
>CAIWXP010000008.1 GCA_903916665.1 Candidatus Iainarchaeum sp.
AAAATA
The DNA here is from genome assembly GCA_903916665.1 of Candidatus Iainarchaeum sp. Lineage (GTDB taxonomy): Archaea > Iainarchaeota > Iainarchaeia > Iainarchaeales > 0-14-0-20-30-16 > 0-14-0-20-30-16. The sequence continues at coordinate 7 of CAIWXP010000008.1, forward strand.
ATTATTAATAATATTCCTGTTAATATTGTGTCATATAGCATGAATAAATAACCAAATACAGATATTAAAATTAAAAAAATTAAATCAATTATAAATAATTTTAATCCTAATAAAAAATAATTTTTTACTTTTAATTCTGGATAAAATAGTCTCTTTAATAAATAAATATTTAAAACAAAAAATAAATATACAAATGGAATTTCAAATAATAACATTACAATAAACATGGTAGTACTACTAGTAAATCCTAAAAAGAATGTATCTAACCCCAATAAAAACAAAAATGCTTTGTATAAGGCATAGATCATTGAAAATAAAAAAAGATATAAAAAGAATGCAGGGTAATCGCTAAAGAACTTTTCTTTAAATATTTTATAACTAAATGATTCTTGTTTTTTTGCTAATGCCATACTATACAAAATAACAAAAAGAATTTAAATGAATATCAAATAAAAAAAGAAAAAGAAAGGGAGATGAAGTGCGAGGAGGAATGAGGGTTGAGACTCACCTACTCATCTACTAAACCATCATTGGTTACTTTGTATATTGCTTCACCATCTGGCAAATAAGGAGAATCAACTAGTTTTGCAACGTGCAAATCTCCTTTGCCTTTTCTCAAATATAATCTGGTCTTAGATGCATGACCTACTATGTTTCCACCAATTGGTGCAGTAGGATCTCCAAATAAAACATCGGGCCTATCCATTACTTGATTAGTTACTAAAATTGCACAATTTTTTGTTTCTGCTAATTTCATTAAAGTGTACATGTATCTATTTAATTTTTGTTGTCTATCGGCCAATTGTCCTCTACCTGTAAACTCAGCTCTAAAATGAGAAGTTAAAGAATCTACAATTAACAATTTAATACTATGATCTTTTTCCATTTCTTCTTTAGCCTTGTCAGTCAATAACATTTGATGATCTGCAGTATAGGCTCTTCCTACCATTACGTTCTGTAAAACTTTATCAGGATCCAAACCATATCTTTTTGCAATTGCTACTACTCTCTCAGGCCTAAATGAATTTTCTGAATCAATATAAATTACTTTGCCGGCAGCACCACCCTTATCTTTGGGTAATTGCACAGTAACGCAGGCTTGAAAACACCATTGCGTTTTACCAGAACCGTATTTACCATATACTTCCGTTATACTTTGAGATTCTATCCCTCCGCCTAACAAATCATCTATTGATTTTGTTCCTGTGGTTATTCGAATCATTTTTTCTCTTTTTGCTAGAGAGTCCTTTGCGGTTTCAAAACCTATATTCATTGCATCTCTTGCTGCTTGAATTATTTTTCTTGCACTGGCTTCCCCAAATCCTGCTGTTGATGCCAATTCTGCCGGACTCGCTACTGCAATGCTTTCTAAACTAGCAAATCCACCTGCAATTAGTTTTTCTTCTGCTGCTGGCCCAACGCCGGGCAAATCAGAAATTTTATCTATTTTTGCTGCCATATTTCCACCTCATAAAATGCTGTAAGTATAATAATATTAAATTAAAACATCAACAAAAAATTCACTTTCATTATTTCGGTTTTTTCGTAAATAACCTATTGCGTTTATTTCCAAACCTTCGAAATTTGTGTTGGTCATTAATGTTTCTAATTGTATTTCATCACAATTCAATAATTTCATTAAAACTTTTTTTGTTAATATTGCCGAGGAATTTCCGGAGTCATCTTCTATTAAAAAATAAGTATTTGCTTTTGCATAGGATTCTTGTTCTGCATTACAAACCGAACAAAAATATTTATCATCAATTTTCATCATTTGATTTCCACAAACTTTACAAACTCTAACATACCTTGTACTAATTACACTTTTTATTTTTGTATTTATTTTACAATATTCATTGTAAGCTAATTCAGAAATATTTTTAAGAATTGGAATAAATTCAGGAACGTCTTTTTCCAAAATATTTACTTTTGTATAATCATTTAAATGTAATTCTAATTGACCTTTATTTAATTTTGCATAGGTACCTTTTAATTCTATTTTTGTATTTAATTCCAAATCATTAATTTCTTTTGTTGCCTTTCCCCAAGCAACGCAGATATTTTTAAAACCATTTTCTTCTATTGTAAATCTTAATACTGATTTTACTTGCCCCTGTGATTCAAATTCTTTTAATTCTTGTTTAACTCTTATTATTCCGGTAACTTTTAAACCTGTATCTTTATCCTGTAATTCGTATAAATGTTTTTCATTGTAAGTTCTTTCAAATTGCTTTTTATCTTTTACTTTCACACTTGAAAATTTACTTGTATTTAATTTTTTTTCATTTTTAAAAAGATTTACAAAAACATTTGTAACTAATATTACATCTCCTTGAACAAAATTTTCAGTAGGGTTCCAAATAGTTAATTGCATATTTGCAGTGTTATCTGTAACTATTAAATTCTGCAATTGTCCTTTTTTATTATTAGTATCAAAATCTTTTACAGGATAGGATCTATCTACACTAACCAAAATATTTGCATTCTTTGTATTTTCATCAATTAAATTCAAAGGAGTGATTACTAATTTAGAATCATCGATCTCTACGCCCAATTCTTTAGCGATAAAAAAAGACGCAATTTCATTATTTAAATCAGGATTTTTAGTTTTAAAATTAGCTAGTTTTTCTTCTAGTTCTTCTTTAGATAATCCGCTTTTAGACAAAAGCTCTTCAAATATACTCATAAACTACACCACACAAAAATGCTAGATTCTTAATATAAGACAGTAACATTAATAAATGTGATTATTATACATGCTTTAAAAAAAATAGATCTAAGGTCCTGTTTTTGCGATTATCTTTATTATAATAAAATAAACAATAAGAAGAAATATTGTTAGTGCGAAAAGAAGCGTCCATTTATTTGTATTTTTCACAACTTTTAAAAAATCTTTAACATAGTTTTGTGGTTTTCTTATTTGCCCAACCGTTTCCGCAAACAACTGGCTTTGACTTTTTCCTTTTTGTGGAAAATTCTTATCTAACCAAGAAATAACATTTTTTTTGTAATTCTCATCATTACCAAAAACTTCTAATTTTTTATTTTTAACTTTAAATTCCCAAATAGGGATATTGATTAGGTGAGGTACTCCAATAAATGCTTGTTTATCTGGATAAATATATTTTAATTTATATTCTAATATATTCTTTGCTTCTTCTGGCTCATTTACTTTTGCGTATCTTAAATATTCGGGTTTAAAACCATCTTTTTCTTCTAAATGTAAATCATCAAATAGCACGGGGACTAGTCTTCTAGAACACATTAATTCTGGTACGTCTATTTTAACTTCTGAAGTAGTGGCATCTAATATACCATGTTTCTTATCTAAACCTAAATGAATTTCAATAAACCAATAAGGATGATAGAATAATTTATAATTGGGTATTTCTAATCTATTATTAAAGAAAGAGAGTATAATCTCTGAGATTTGATCCCCAGAGACTGTAAACATTACCCCTTTAACTGGGTTGATTGAAATCACCATTTACTTTCTCTTAATTATTTTAATTCTAGCCGGAGTTAGGATCATTTTTTCTTCTGAAATTCTTGCCATATCTCCATCTATCTCATCAGTAAATCTTTTTAATTTGTTGATTTGTTCCTTCAATCTTACAGGATTTCTTTTTATTAATTCACTAACATTTAATAAAACTGTGTTACCGTCTTTTAATTCTTTTGCAATTGTTTTTAAATCAGTATCAGCTTTCAAAAACATAGGTTTTACATAAGCGTCTGCTTCTTCAACTTCTTGTGTCTCAGTGTCTAAAGTATTCAAGAAATCTTCGATGTCTACAGAATCTTTTTGAGATCTATTTAATATTTTACTTACAAATGACATGTTTGTCCCCCCAATTATAAATGTAATATTTAAAATATATAATACAAAATCTATTTATATTATTATTGTTTTTTCCTTCAGATCATACTCTCTAATAGGATCTGTTGAATAGGTCCTAACAGTTATGTAGTATTTACCTCTTCCTTTTAAAAATTTAAATAAATGAACTTTAAAGTGTAATTTTTCTTTTGGTTTTAGTTCTTTTTTAGTTCGCAAATTATTTAATCGGGCAATTAAACCGCTGTCATTTCTTACACTTAAATCAATAATTGTATTTTTTAGACATTCGGTAGTATTATTAATTAATGTTAAATCAATTTCTTCTAAAACTGCGCCTTCTGGCCAACCAACCCAACGAGCTTTTGCATTATCTATTTCTGTTTGAACCAAACCTTTCATTTCTACATCGTTCTTTTCTAATATTTGAATAACTGCGTCTTTTTGATGTATTTCTTTTTTTATTTCATCTACTCTTTGTCGTTCTTTATCAATTTCTAATTCTACACCTTTTATATTTATTTTTAAACTTTCGTTTTCGCATTTTAATAGGTCTATTTCTCTTTGTGCGTCATTTAAAATAAACTCAATATCTTTATCATATTCTGATTCG
>CAIWXP010000009.1 GCA_903916665.1 Candidatus Iainarchaeum sp.
AAAGCAAACTTTGAATTAAAAGTAATAAATGATCCAATAATTGCATTAGAAGATGTAAATAAAATAATAGATAATAATGCAGTAGTTGAAAATAATAATACAAATACAATTTCAAATAATAATGAAAATAATCACAATACCCTGAATGATAATAATGTAGTTATAGGAAGTACAAATGATGTTAATTTATTAGAAACAAAAATAAAAACAAATAATGACATATCTTTGGGGTATATTGCATTAATTATTGTTGGTATAATTGCAATTATTGGAATTATAGTCAATTTTACAAATAGAAAAAAACATATACATACATATAAACATAGGTAAATTAACGCTTACTTATCTTATTCTTTTTTTTAAACCTTTTGGTCTTTATTATATTATGCATGAAATAGTTCTAATTGATGGTTGCCAAGATGATGAACCAGGGAAAGTACTCTATGGCGTATTAACACATATGGGGGCTATTGTTGGTATAATTCATACGGATAAAACTGCTGGTGGTTTAGATTTAGATGGCTATGCTATTGCAAGAGGGCTAGTAAGGCAATCCTATGATGATGTTCGAAAGCAAGTAGATGCTCAAGCATTGGTTGGAAATATTGTAAAAGATCCTTTTGTCAAAAGACAAAATCCTAATGCAAAAATTGTTGTTTTGGTTCCTGAAAGTTTTTATGCAAATCATGATGGTAAAGATTTGACCTATGTTCACGGCGGAAGATTTAGTTTTAAAGGTAGAGATATAGTTGTAATGTCCACAAATAAGTTTTATGACAAAAAAGGTAAATTTGATCCTATGCATTTTGGTTATATTATGACCCATGAATTAGGACATTTATTTGGTGCAGTAAGTAATTCTAGAAGAACAAATACAGAAGAAAATTTAGGAACACATTGTACAAATGATTGTGTTATGAGACAGGAAGATGGGCATAGTAGAGAAACAGCACATAGTTTTGGCAGAGTTGGAAAAACTTTTTGCAATCAATGTAAAACTGAAATGCGCAATTTACACAGAGTAAGATAATTATGAAAAATGAATTAAAGAAAGATCAGAAATCAGAAATAAATAAATATATATTCTGGATTCCAAGAATATTATCAATATTATTTATCTGTTTTTTAGCGGTATTTTCTTTAGATGTTTTTGATTCAGGATTATCTTTTTGGCTAACTATCTTGGCATTATTAATGCAAAATATACCTGGAATTTTTTTAGCAATAGTTTTAGCAATTTCCTGGAAATATGAAATAGTTGGTGGAATTGCATTTATTTTTGCAGGATTACTTTATATTTTATCTGTGTTACCCAAAATATTTCAAACGGGTTTTCAATATTATTATTTGACTTGGTTTTTAATGATTTCTGGGCCTGCATTTTTAATAGGAATATTATTTTTTATAGGTTGGTATCAAAAGAAGAAAAATAATTAATCCTCTTTCTTTTCTTTATTTTTTTCTTCATCAGTTTTATTCAACACATCAAAAATAATTTTGGCTTTCTTTTCACCAATCTTATCAATCTTTTCCAATCGTTCTAATGATGTGTTTGCAAATAGTCTTATTGACCCATATTCTTTAATTAATCTTTCAGCTAAAGTAGCACCAACAAAAGGAATTCCTTCCATTATGTTTCTTTGATTTATATGTAAATTATCACTCTTGTGAACTTTTCTAAAACTAGTTGGTCTATCTTTCTTGAATTGTTCTCTTTTTGCTAATTCGTAAACTAATTCGCAGGTTTCAAAACCATCCAAAGCAAATAAAATAGGAATTTTGAATTCTAACATAATAGAAAACATTGCACCATGAATCGCTTGCTTGTTAATATTGCGTTCTTCAAATGCATTTTCAAAATTACCTTCAACTATTAATAATGCTTTTTCAAAAGAAGTTAGTTTAATAGCCTGAGAAAATAATCGTCCATCTAAAATAGAATTAACAAAATCATTAACACTTTTACGTTCAATAATTGTATCTTCACCGACTTGATAATCTCCAACACCTAATTGTTTTTCAATGGTCAAACAATCTTTTTTTTTTAATTCATTTGCTGCCAATGAGTTTCGTTCTCGTGTATCAACAATAATTGTTATTTTATCAGGATTATTCTTTTTTGATTCTAAATTTTCCTGTTGTATTTCATTTATTGCTTCAGTTACAATTTCACTAATTAAATGTTGTTTAACTATTATTGGTTTTTCTTTTTCTTTAACAATTTCATTGTCTTCGACACTTGCAATTTTTTTTATTTTATCTGTTAATGTACCTTTGTGTGAAAGTTTTTGTAAAGTTTCATGCATTGTTTTTTCTTTTTTCTCTGCAGACCATTGAAACATTTCATCTCTAGTATTAGAGGTTATTAAAATAAATATTTGACCAGTGTTAAATCTTCCCGTTCTTCCTTTTCTTTGAATAGTTCTTATGTCTGAAGGCACGGGTTCATAGAAAAATATTGTATCAACCTGTGGTATATCTAATCCTTCTTCTGCTACACTTGATGCAATTAAAACATTATATTTTCCTTCTTTAAAATCGTCAATAATTTGTTTTTGTTCTTTTTGATTTAATCCTTTATCATTGTTTTTTGATGCTTGACCAACAAATCGTTTTGCCGATATTAATGGATTTTTATTTAATGTTGCTTCTAAGTAAGTAACTGAATCTCTATAGTGATTAAAAACAATTATTTTTTGATTGGGGTTTTTATTTAATTCTTGTAAAATAAGATCTTCTAATTTTCTTATTTTTGGATGTTCTATATCCATTAAATCTAAACCATCTAAAATATACTTTGCTTTTTTGATTCGGTCATCATTGAAAATAGTTTTTGCAGCCTTAGATTTACCATCTTCTTTTTCTTGATCTAATTTATCAAAATAAATTTTCAATGCATTTACTCCTTGAGTTTCCATTAATGTAACTGCATGATTTACTTTCAACATTGCTGCAACCGTTGAAATACCTCTATAGGCCAAAGGATTTTTTTGTTGCAATTCTAAAAATATTCTTTTTTGCATGTTCAATAATTCCATTTGAGTAAAGCCGTGTCTTAATGCATAGCCCATTGATCTTAATTGCTGTGCTTTTTCATTTATGAATTCGTTTAACAATTTATTTACTTCTTGCAATTGTTCTGGCAATTGAACTTTGACCCAATAGGTTTTTGTTTCTTGTACGTAGGAAGAAACATCATTATCATTTTCGTTTTTAACTTCTAAATTCTCTATTCCTAAATTAGACATTACTTCTTTTACTTCACTTCTTTTTGTTCCTGGACTTGCAGTTAATCCAACTTTTAAAGATTTTGCATATCTTTTTGCAATTACGGTGTAGGCATATAAACCTTGAGCTTTGTGAGCCTCATCAAAAATTATTAAATCAAAATTAACATTTAATGTTGGAAGATCATTTGCAATGGTTTGAGGCGTTGCAATTATTATTTGATTATCTTCCATTAATTTATTTCTTTTTTTAGGAGGAATAGTTCCTGTTATTGAAACAATCGATGCATGTAAATATTTTTGTACACTTTCAAAATGTTGATCGACCAAAGGTTTAGTAGGGGCCAAAAAAAGAATTTTGGAATCAGCTTTCTTTTCTAAAAAATGAGCAAATAGCATTATGGCAATAATAGTTTTCCCCAATCCCGTTGGTAATACTACTAAAGTACTGCCTTTTTTGAGGATTTCGTTATATACATTTGTTTGGTATTCTCTAGGTACTAGCTCTTGTTTTAATTGTTCTCATACCACGTTTGACCATCGCCA
>CAIWXP010000010.1 GCA_903916665.1 Candidatus Iainarchaeum sp.
ATTTAATCTAAATTAATTAATTTATATTTTATTTGCCCCATTTTGCAAGATTCTGCATATTTTATTTGCATTGTTTTATCTATGTCGTTTATTTTTTCAAATTCACCATTTGATTTTTCATTTACTAAATTTAAAGAAGTACTATCAATTGCAACAATATCATTTGAATACAATATTCCTATATCTTTTGTTAATGGTTCTTGAATGGTATCAAAACAATCACAATCTTTTGTTATATTTAATAAAAAATTAATATAGATTGTATTTGGAATTATTTTTAAAACTCCTCTTGAATAATCCACTATTTTTTTACAAACCAATTCATGGGAAGAACTGCCCCAAGGTATTTGTGCGGCGCCATGCGGACAAACAGCAATACACATTGCACACCCAACACATTTATCACTATCAATTTTTGCTTTTTTATTTTCGTTATCAATAGTTATTGCAGAATAATTACAATTTTTAATACAGGTTTTACAAGCAGTACATTTATTTATTGCAACAAATGGCTTTGTTGATGCGTGCATTTCTAATTTTCCTGCTCTTGAACCCAAACCCATTCCAATATTTTTAAATGCACCACCATATCCCGCATCTAAATGTCCTTTGAAATGTGTTAATACAATCATTGAATCATAATTCTTTATTCCTGCACCCAATTTTACTGATTTTAAAATCCCTGAATTTAAAGAAACATCAATTTCATCTTTTCCTAAATCGCCATCTAAAATATCGATAGGTGAAAAATCGAATCCATGTGCAATAGCTGTTGCAATATGATCTTTTTTATTTGTTCTTGACCCTTTATACAAAACATTACATTCAATAAGCGTTGCTTTCTTTCCTAAACTAATAACTTTATCATAAACTTTTTTCACTAATTTTGGAGATAGATAAGTAACACAACCCATTTCTCCAAAATGTAATTTTATTGCAACATTATTTCCTAATTTAGAAAAATCTATATTATCAATTATTTTATTTAATTCTTTTGAAAAGTAAACATTTGCCATAATATCAGAACCAATTTAATTTTCTAGCAAAATAAAAAATAACTAGGCCTATTGTACAAACTACTGCGCCAAACACAAAAGTATAGCTTGAGTTTAATTCCCATAGGTATCCCGAAATAAATCCAGCAGGCAATGCAACTAAACCAGTTACTGTATTCCATGCGCCAATTGCAGTAGCATCCAATTCATCTGGTGTTAAATCTGCAACTTCTGCTTTTTGTTGACTTTGTAAAATAGCATAGGTTAAACCAAATAGCATAAACGCAATTATTAGAATAATTAAATTATTAAATATTGCCAATAATACAGACATCAAAATAAACAGCAAATATCCAGTCATCATTACTCTTCTTCTTCCAATTTTGTCTGCCAAAATTCCAAATGGAACAGAAAATCCGGCATAAATAATGTTAAATAAAACATAGAGTAGTAATGGCGCAGCAATTATCCAAAAACCAGAAAAATTTTGTTGCGCTCTTAAAATTAAAAACATATAACCATAGTTTGCAAATGCAAAAAAACTTGTAACCACAATAAATAGCCAAACACTTTTTGGTAATTTTCGCATTTCTTGAATTATATTTTGTTTTTGTGGCTTACTTTTAAAATCTTTAACAAATGTTACTGGAATTAATGATAAAAATATAACTCCTGCAGCAACCAAAATAATGGTTTTAAAACTTAAATTTAAAATACTATACAAAACAAAAACTAAAATAGATCCCAAAATGCCGCCAGCAGTATCCAAGGATTTTTGTATGGCAAATGCTTTTCCATGGCGCATACCAGAGGTAGCTATTATTGCATCTCTTGGCGCCTCTCTAACACCCTTGCCAATTCTTTCCGTTGCGGAAAATAAAACCGCCAATGGCCAAATTGTACTAATGGCCAAAAATATTTTTGAAAACCCAGAAAAGAAATAACCAAATATTACAAAAGGTTTTCTTTTTCCAACCCTATCTGACCAATAGCCCGCAAAAACTTGCAAAACTTTTGATATTGCCTCTCTTAAACCAGCAACAATTCCTATTACCAATCCGGATGCACCCAAATAGGCCAAAAATAAAGGCAAAATAGGCATTAACATTTCTCCACCTATATCATTAAAAAAACTTGTAATTCCTAAAAGCCAAACAATTTTATTAGGATTATCTTTATTTTCTTGCATATTTATAGATGAAGGGAAACCTTTATATAAATTAACATAGTGTATAATATATCGCAGGGTGATCGTCTTGGTTGGTGAAAAAAAAGTTATTGCAAAGGTTGAAAAAAATGTTAATAAAAAAGTTAACAAGAAAATAAAGGCTACTAATAAGAAAATGGATAAAAAATTAGAAGAAAAAACAGAAAATTTAGAAAAGAAAGATGAAAAAATAGTTAAAAAAATGAAAGAAAATGAAAAACAAATTAAAGGCGAAAAGAAAGCCAAAAAAATAATTAAAAAAGATTTAAAAGAAACTACCGAAAGAGTAGACGAGTTAGAAAAGCTTATTAAAGGTGTTAAAGTAACTGCTAAAAAATCAGTTAGATCAAAGCCAAAGCTCAAACTAAAATTAAAAGTAACGCCAAAACCAAAAAAGAAAAAAGTATCAAAGAAAGTTAAAATTATTGTTACAAAACCAGTTAAAGTAACCAAAGTTGCCAAAATAATAAAATTAGATGACAAAACAAAATTAGTTAAAGTTAATTTGGAAAAAGAAATGAAAAAAATGAAAAAGAAAATGCAAAAGAAAAATAAAGAAATTAATAAATTAAAAAATAAACAAAAAGTAATTTATGATAATAGAGATATTGAATTAGAAAAAGTTGAATCTAAATTAGAAACAACAGAAAATATTGAACATAAAGAAGAAAGAAAAATAAAAACCATGGAAAGTAAAATTTCAAAATTAGAAAAAGAATTAGAAAAAA
>CAIWXP010000011.1 GCA_903916665.1 Candidatus Iainarchaeum sp.
AAACCAAGACCAAGAATAATCTTTATCTTTGATATGTTCAATTATACTTAAAATTAATATTTGATATTCTTTTACCATTGTAATATATCATAATGAATTCCAAAACCTACACTACCACCAAAACTAGGTGTACTATTCAAATTTAATCCATAGCCAACATAAGGTCCAATACCCCATTTCTTTTTCTTTACAGGTGCAACTATTTGTTTATCAATAAAATAGCCACCAGTAATATCTGTTATTTCAATTTTGTCAGATTTAGTATAAGCCCAAACTTGATATTTTTTATCTAATTCTTTGAATCCATATGTTATATGAATATTAGTTAAATTAGTTGTAAATTTAGTAGAATCTGGTTTTATTGTCCATTTTCCTGTTAATGCATTAGGAAAAACAAAAAACTTACTCATACCAGCAATATGTTGTTCAAAACCTTCATCTTTATATGGACTATCAAATCCTAATCCATAATGATTTGATTTTTCATCTAAAACTATTAGTTTACTATCAACTGACAAATTGTCAAGTTTAGCTTGAACATTCGCATCAATAACTGATATAATGTCACCTTTAACTTTTTTTAATTCATCAGCTAAATTTTTATTATATTTTTCTAAATCTGACAATTTATTAACAACAAAATTATCTTTAGAATATTCCCATGCTTTCAATTTCTTATTGAATATGACAGTAATGCTATCTGTCATAGCTGAGATGTTCTGCTCGTTTATTTTCTGTTGAAATTTGTTATCTGCTCTTTCTTTTTTAAGAGTTGATAAAGTCTGGAATAGGAATACTGATAAAACAACTACCAAAATAAACAATATAAATCCATAATACTTTTTAATGAACGTAATTATATCTGCCATAATAAATATTTTTTCTATTTTATATGAAATAATGGCAGATAAGTTTAAAATTTAATTAAAGTAGTCTAGCGGTGTTAACTGGTTTAACACTAGAAGGACCAGTTTTTACAATAATATTCTCAATAAATTGTTTTGGTTTAATTTCTTGTTTAAGATAAAAACACTTATTTAATTGTCCATAATGAAATGTTCCTCCACCGAAATTTCCACTAAAATTTCCGCCATAAAATTCACCACCAAGCCAATAGGTTTGAGTAAAATTGGTTACATTAACCCAAATTTGATCATTAATTGCAGGTAGAGGTATAGATGTAGGAGTTGTAATATAAGTATCACTATAACTAACTAATTTTTTTCCTCCAGTAGTAGCACCAGACAAGTACCATTCAAATGATGAAAATGAACAGCTCGTGCCTCCATATATACTATATTGTATAATTCCACCTGATAAATAATCTACCTGAATATCCATTTTTTATTTTTATTTTTAAGAGCAAGAACCCCAACTCGTCTTTATTGTTATATTTTGCCCAGCATTTACATCTATAAAGTGCGTAAATGGTGATCCAACTGACACATCTTTACAATAAGGATATAAATTACTATCTACTATTAATATATTTTGATCAGACATATAAGTAGTATAAACTACTTCAATCTCAAAATAGCCAATTTTTGTTGTTGTGCCTTGAGTGTAGTAACCTGGTTTTAGTGGAAAAGATGCCCCAACTATATCAAGACCATCAATTTTAACCCCAGTTATTACTAAATCACTACCATAAGGAATATTATTACTATTAATAATTACATAAGTCATTGGTATTGATGTTGTTGTAGTTGTTGTTGTTGTTCCTAAAAATGTTGTAGTTGTTGTTGTTGTTGGAGGCGCACCAACTGTTATAGGATTAGAAGTAACTCCGGTTTGAGGTAAAACCGCAATGAATGCGCCATCGTTCCAATATCCACCTCTCCAATAACTTCCAGGTAGATTAAATGTCATAGTACCTTCTGTATAAATACCATACTTCCATTTCAAATTTGTTGAATTACAATTAGTAAAGTTTCCATTACTAATATTTGTTCTATCAAAATTACTATCTTTGAAACTTCCATTATGTATAGTTACTCCTGATGTTTCACCAGACACATTCAAATATAATCCATTATATATAGTACCACCAGTAAAATGAGTATTATTATAGTTTCCACTATAAAACTCACCATCAGAAACTTTTAAATTTGTTCCGTTTATATTAAAAAATTTACCATCATATATTTTAGTATCAGTGACATTCCCACCTTTAAATTCAGTATTAGTTCCTCTTATTGTTACACCTGAAATTGTACCACCATAAAAAGTACCACCACTAATAGAAGTGTTAGTCATTCTACCATTATTAAATGTTCCTCCGCTAAATGTTCCTCCGCTAAATGTTCCATTATTAAAAACTCCGTCTAAAAATTTACAATCAATAAATTCTGCATTACGAACTATTCCATTATGCCAAGTTGTTCCACTAGGTCCTCCATCAAATGTTCCACCGTTAGCAACACCATCATACCAGTTTTTACCAATAAAAGTGCCACCATTAAAAGTACCACCTGACCAATCACCTGTAAAAGTACCACTATTCCAAACACCACCATTCCAAGTCGGAGAAAAAGTCGTGCTACCACTTATATTATCCAATTGCCCAGTTTTCCATGTATTGCTTGGTCCTATATTACAATTATAAAAATTTCCACCATTGATTGTATATCCAGATAAAGTACATCCACTAAAATATCCATCATCAATATATGTAACACCAGAAATTCCGAATAAAAAAGAATTAATAAATTTTCCATTTTTTATATTACAATAATATGTATTACAATCTTCTACAATATTATAATACATATTATTGCTTGATAATATGGTTGATGTTTGAGAAATACTACCAACATCTGTTGCTAAAAATTTAGAACTCTGATCATTAGTTGTTAAAATAGTTTTTATATTTGAATATTTATTATCAAATAGTACACTATAAACATTACAACCTTTCAAGACTCCTTGCGTTACTTCCATTCAGTTTTTTTATTTTAATTAACTCTATATATAAAATTTAAACATCTCAAAAATATATTTGAAATTAAAATTTTAATATATATAATATGACATTTGAAGAACAAAAAAAAGT
>CAIWXP010000012.1 GCA_903916665.1 Candidatus Iainarchaeum sp.
ATTTATTTATTTCTTCTTTTCTATCTCCTAAAGCACCTTTTTGTGCAAATGGATATTTTATTCCAACCTTTCCAAATCCTTTTGAAGGTGGACTTAATCTAAATACTTTTTTTATTCCTAAAGCATAAACTTTTTTAGGATCATCATTAAACATTTCTAATATTTTATCAATGGTTAATTTATTTTTCTTGAAAAAATCTTCTGTTAATCTATTATCTCCTTCTAATCTTCCTCTTTTTTCTACTAAAGATTTCAAAGTGTCATTATCGATTAATCCCCATGTACAATAATCTTTTGCTTTTTGTAACATTCCTGCTAATATTGCAGTATCTTTAAAAACTGTACAATGATTATTTTCAGTTAAATTCAACATAGTTAATGTATCATTAATTTCTTTTCTTACACCAACTTTTCCTCTAATTCTAACAATAGCAACTAACATAAAAATTCACTTCCTATCTTTCTTATAGGTCTTTCTTAATGCATCAATACATGCTTGAATCATATTAATTTTAGTTGATGTTTTTCCTAAAGTTCTAGACCATACATCTTTTATTCCAGAAAATTCTAAAACTGGTTTTACAATTTCAGTTGCAACTAATCCTGTTCCCAAAGGAGCTGGACTTAATGTAATTCTTACTGATCCTGTTTTCCCTACAACATCAAAAGGAACAGTATGATCTGTACCACACAAACATTCCCATGATCCACAACCTTTCTTTAATCTAACTAAATTTAATCTTGCTAATCTTGCAGCCTTTGTTGCAGATGTCCATTTATCTTTATCTTTTCCTATACCAAAACCTAGGAAACTTGAACCATCACCAATTAAAACACAGGCTCTATAATTATATTTTCTACCTGCCATTCTAACATAGGAAGTTTTAGTAGTATCCATTAATTTTTCTCTAATATCTTTTATAAAAAAATCTACAATCTCTGGTTCCATTATTTTTAAATTTCTATCAAATATTTCATTTAAATCTTTTATTTCACCATTCTTTACTTTTTTACCTAATTCAGTAGTAGGATTCCAATTTTCAATATCACTACCAAACAATAATTTCTTAGCTCTCTTTTTTCTTACTGCATCAACAATTGCTTCTTTATCAGATATTGTACTATTATTAGCTGGTTTAGAATAATCAACTCTTCTTTGATTTTTTCTCATAACCATTTTTTGTTTAAATACCATAATTTATCACTTTAAATATTTTGCATCTATTGCACTTTTTGTAGCTTTAAATAATTGTTCAGTCTTATTATGTTTCCCGTTAATTCTATCTTCTGTAGGATATGCATCTTCACCAACTGGTATATTTAACCCAGCGTCATTCATACCTTTAACACAGGCAAATAATCTTCCTTTTTTAAATGCATTTTGCAAACCTAAATCTAGAATAGCATCTTTTTTTAATTTGTTACCTAAACATGCTTTACCAAATAAATAACCTGCTAAATAACAAGCCGGTGTTGATTTAAATGTTTTACTCCAACCAAATTCTTTTATTTCTTTAGATAATAATGCAAATTTCACATTATCTCCTTTTGTGTTGTGTTCAACATATTGAATATTTGCATAAAGATTAGTTACACGTAAAACAATTCTGTTTTTACCAGATTTTAATAATGCCAACCTCTTTGCATAATTTGTCTTTAATTTTCTTCTTCTTTCATATACTGGCATTAAATATCACCTATTTCTTACTCAAGTATGAATCTATGTGACCCTTACTTCTAAAAAATCCACCTTTAATTTTTTTGTACAAATCTCTATATTGTACTTTGTCAACTTTTGCATCTTTTAATAATATTAAAATATATTTTCTTTGAGATCTAGCTCTTACAATCCAAGCATCTCTTTTATTTGTTCTTGCATTTCGAGTTCCTTTTCTTGTACCTATTCCCTTTCTTCTTCCTTTCTTTTTTTTACCTTGTAATTCTCTAGCTCTACCTTTACTTTGTCCTTTAAAAGAGGTTGCAAATGTTCCTTCTTTAATTAAACCATTAATATCTTGACCAGTAATTGCTTCTTTAACTTTCTTTTGAGCAGTTGGTTCAACTTTTAATTTACTAACACCAATATTTAATTTCTTTGCAGCTATTCTTTTTGCTGAATTCATATTCATATTTTCACCTTACTTAGATGCTTTTAATTCATGTTTCTCGTCTTTTTTTGTTTCAATTTTATGTTCCTTTGGTTTTTCAACCTTTGATTTGTCGTCTTTCTTTTCTGTTTTAACTTTTTCTTTTACATTGGTCAAATTAATAGCTCTTAATTTATTTTTTTCAACAAATGCTTTTATCAATAATCTTTTCTTTGCACCAACTGTTGATGCAATTCTAAATATTACTTTATTAGTTTCTTTATTTTCTTTTACATATTTTTCTAACTGTGGTAAATTATTAATATATACTTCAACTCTTCCTGAAGGATGTAAGTCTCTTGTAGATTTATCTCCACCAAAACCTGCTTTAGGCATTTGGTTATCTCCTCTACGCCAAGTGATATCAATTCCTCTTGGAAATCTCCACTTATCCCATTTATCATTGGTCTTTCTTCTTTTAGAACGAGTGCCGAATCTACCTCTAAATGTAGGCATATTTTTTATATTATTACTCATCTTGCACACCCTTTGAAATTATATAAACACCATCTTGAAATACTCTTCTATCTCTATTCAATACCTTTGCTCTTGCTTCAATCATACCGGCAACTAATCCTGCAAATTCTTTATCTACAGAACTAACAATAACTTCTTTACCTTTAATTACAACTTCAACATTATCAGGTACTGTAACTGATCTTGGATTTTTTTCTCCCAAATAATTTGTTATAATAAATTTATTCCCTTTTAATGCTAAAGTAATAGGAAAGTGAGAATAAACTCCTCTTAAAGTATAAACATACTTATTTTTAACACCAGAAATCATATTTTCAATAATTGATTTTGTTGTGTTAATAATAGCCAATGTTTGTTTTCTATCATTTTTTGTTTCTAATATAATATTATCAGATTCTAATCTTACTAAAATTACCTTTGATTTTATTTCTTTTTGAACAGTCCCTTTTGGGCCAGTAACTTTAATTTTTTTAGCATCAATTTCCACTTTGATTCCTTGTGGCACTTTAATTTCTAATTTCATAAAGTTCACCTTAATATACGAAAGCTATTAATCTTCCACCAATCTTTTCTTTTTTTGCTTCAACATGGATTTTCAAACCTTTAGGTGTTGATATTATTAATATACCAACGTTTCTTGAAGGCAAAAATCTTTTTTCAAATTTTTCCAATTCAGTATATGCTACTGCATATCTTGGTTTTATTGCTTTTAAATTAGTAATCATTCCATTTAATTTAACAACTACTTCTTTTTTTTCAGCCTTCATTTTAACTTCATAGCTAGCAATATATTTTTCCTTAACTAAAATATCAAGAGTCTCTATTAATAATTTACTTACTGGAGTAACAACACAGATTCTTTTAGCAATAAAATCACTATTTTTTATAGCAATCAATGCATCAGTAAATGGATCTAATCTCATACATATCACTCCAACTTTGCAAAACCTAAACTTATTGCGTTATCTTTAAAACATCGTCTACAAAGATATAATCCATATTTTCTAACTACTGCTTTATTACTTCCGCAAAATTTACAAATTATTTTTTTATCGTCTTTCATTATCATCAAAAATCACCATTAACTAAATTTTACGTTGTAATTTTTAGTCAAAAAATTCTCTGTTTCTATTTTTGTAATTTTTAGATCTTTATTCAATGTCTTTCTTTTTAAGTGTCTATACTTTACTCTAAAACCTTTTCTTCTTAAAGTAACAATTACATCAAATCCAAAAATTCCAATTTTAGGATCATATTTCATTCCTTTAATATCAATATATTCTGGTATGCCAAATGCAAAATTACCTGTTTCATCAATACATCTTTTATTTAAAGTATTAGATTTTGCTTCCAATGTTCTTCTTAAGAATTCATCAGCAATTTTTCCTCTTAATGTCAATTTTGCACCTATTGGCAATCCGGGTCTTAATCCCCATTTAGGTAATTTAATTTTAGATTGTGTTTCAACAGGTTTTCTAGTTGTTAACATTGTCAAAACTGTTTTTGCATTATCTAATTTATTACCTGTTTCACCAGTACAAATATGTACAACAATTTTTTCTAAAGTAACTTCTTTCATAGGATTATTTACTTTAGTATATTTTTTTTCTTTTTTAACACTATTGGTTTTAATAGGTTCTTTTTTTGTAACAATTTTTTTTACTTGTTCAGTCATAAATATCACTATCAATATAATTATTTATAATTTTAAATCCTCAGGTATAGCAAATACATTTTTATCCATTGTTTTGAATGTTTTTCCCAATGATTCAACGGTTACTTCGTTTGATTTTGTTAAGTCTCCTTTTACAATACTTTTTAATACACCAAATTTACTTACGTGTGGTCCACCAATGATATATACTCTTACACCATCTTTTAATTTTATTACTTCATCGAATTTTTGTTTTGCAACATCAAATTCAACACTGTCTCCAACCTGTGCATGTATTGTTTTTGGTAAAACCCAATTAAAACCATTGTCAAATGTTACCTGTGTTTTATCTTTTCCCAAAACATTTTTCTTAACTATTCTACAAGGTCTATAATCTCTATCTGTTTTACTTAATTCTTTTAAAGAAACTTTATTATGAGTTGATAAAAATAATCTATATTTTTTTCCAGATTCTTTAAATTCTAAAATATCAAATAATCCAACAGGAAAATGATAATCTTTAATTCTTCGTCCATTTAATAAAATTGTTTTATTTTGTGTAATATATTTTATTTCTCTAGTATTATTTGCAATATTTAAAACATCTCTAACAACACTACCTAAAGTAGCACCAGATTTCTTTGAGTGAGTTCCCGCACTTTGATTAAAAGTCCAAGCATGTTCTTTTCTTTTTATTTGTGCTCTACCAAAATAACTAATTCTTTTTTGTCTGTTACTGTGACCTTTATTTGCCATTTACTTCACCTTAATATGTTTAAATCTTTTTTCATCATCTTTATATACTTCTAAAAGTACAACATTAGATGGTTCCATTTTAATTGGTACTGTCTTTCCATCTTTTTTAACCAATTGAATTCCTTCAACATAAATATAACAATTTTTTGAATTTACTTCTGTAACTTTACCTTCTTTTTTTGCAAATTTTCCTCTAATGATTTTTACCAAATCACCTTTTCTAATTGGTAAAGCTCTTGTACTATATTTTGCTCTTAATTCTTTTGATAAATGTCCTGCTACGTTTTTTCTTAAAACGTGAATTGGAGCATTACTTGCATTTTTTCTTTGCTTACTTGGATTTTTTGTAACCATAAATATACCTTCTTATGTTTATGGATCTGTTATAATTTTTTATTATAACTGGCCATAAATATCATCTCATTAATATTATTATACAATTATATTACGTAGGCTGCTCTTCCTACAACTTTAGGATATCTTTCTCCAACTTCTTTTGGTACTGCTCCTTTTACTTCAGTTGATTTTGGCACTCCTTCATTATCTACCAAAACACAGGCATTACCATCAAATTTAATTACAGTTCCATTGGCTCTTTTCATTCCTTGAACTGTTCTAATTATAACTGCTCTAAATATTTTCTTAATCATTTCTGGTTTTCCTTTTGAAACAACAACATTTACTAAATCTCCAATACCTGCGCTAGGTTTTTGTTGATGTCTAGTCTTTTGGTGGAAAACACTAATTATATAAACTTCTTTTGCACCAGTGTTATCACTACATTCTATTTTTGCACCTAATGATAAACTTCTAATTGCTTCTGAACTCATTCCTCTCATGTTTTCACCTATTCTTTAATTGTACTCTTTTTTAAAACTTTTATTAATATAAAATTTTTTGTTTTACTTATTTTTCTAGTTTCTCCAACTAAAACTAAATCTCCAACTTCAACTTTCATAGTTGTAGGAACGTGAACAGCATATTTTGCAGTTTTAACCAAACTTCTTTCATATTTTGGAATATAACTTACAATAGATCTTTTTACAACACAAGTCATAGGTGTTTTTTGTCTTATAACTGTACCTTCAAATACTACTCCTCTAACCGGATAACTTTTTTCCATTTAACCACCATTAAGCATATTTTTTTATTCGCTCTGCAATATTGTA
>CAIWXP010000013.1 GCA_903916665.1 Candidatus Iainarchaeum sp.
AAAGATTTTTTTAGAAAAAAAGACATTAATTTTGAAGAATTAAATAAAGAAATATTACTAAATATTGAATTAAATAAAGATCCAATAGTTTTTGAAAAAAACCCTAAAGATTATATTCTTATTTTTACTCCAAACTCATTAAGAGGTATAATGAATAGTTTTATTATTATGCAGTCTACATTAGATTCAAAAATGAAGAAAGATTCATACCTAAACACTTGTAAATTTGATAAAAAAATTAATATATTTGAAGATCCTTTTGTTAATTATTCGCCCTATTCTTGTAAATTAGATTTTGATTTTATAAACACTACGAAAAAATATTTAATTAAAAATGGGAAACAAACTGGCTATATTACAACTTTAAATGATGCTTTTAAATATAATAAAAAACCAACTGGAAATAATATACCTGGATCAGTAACAAATTTGTATTTTTCAAAAGGAAAATATAATAAAGATCAATTAATTAAAAAATATAACAACGTAATTTTAATAACTAATTTAATAGGAATACACACAACTAATAGTAAAGAAGGAACTTTATGTTTATCTGCCTGTGGTATTGAATATAAAAAAGGAAAGAGAATTAATGCTTTGAAAGATATTAAATTAAATGAAAAAATACAAGATCTATTTAAAAAGGTAGAAATAAGTAAAGAAACAAAATGGGTTGGAAATTATAACCTACCCTATTTACTATGTTTAAGAGATAAATAATGAAGTGATGATGTCATGTTACCTTGGGAACACATATTATTAGGACTATTTCCAATGATTAATCTATGGCAAACTTTTAATCCTGTTTTTGGAATGATATTTTTACTTAGTTCGGTATTAATTGATGTTGATCATTATCTTTTAGTTTTGTATGCGACTAAATTTAAAATTTGGGATTTAAAAAAAGCCTATAATTTCTTTTTAATAAAACATGGCACACACTATCACATTGATGCAATATATGTTTTTCATACAATAGAATTTGTTTTGATATTGCTTTTAGTATATTGGTTTACAAGATATATTTACCTATTAGCAATAATATTTGGTTGGGTATATCATATGTTCTTTGACATTGCAGAAGTAATATACTTTAAATTGAAACATAGCAGTAGTCATAAATTCAAACAGATGTCAATAGTTTGGTATCTTATTAAGAAGAACTTGTGATATTTATGGCCGTACAAAAAACAATGTCAAAAAAAGTGGAATGACTACCAACGAGAAAAATGAAGCTGATTTGAATAAACGATCTTCACAATTAAAAAGAGTACAAACTCAATTTGACAAAAATGAATATAGATCTGCAATAACAAGAGCAAGAATATTATTAGAAAGAGGAGTACCCGATGCCTATTTCTTAGTTATGAATGCTTGTGTAAAACTAAAAGATGTTAAAACTGCAGAAAGAATAGTTAAATTGGCATTAAAAAGAAATATTCGAAAAGACTATTTAGCAAAAATATTATTAGATGTATATAATGAAGCTGAAGAATTTAACAAATATGATAAATTATACGCTAATTTAAAAATAATGAGTGCTGAAGAAGCACTAAGAAGTATTACTTCTTAGTTTTCTTTTCTTGTTTGTAATTATCTAAATGATTTGGTAAATCTTGTTTTGTTGAAAAATCTTTGTATATGTGATGATTTACCAACATATGCCAATTATTTCCAATATTATAGGTAAATAATCCCAAAAACATAATTACTATTGCAAACAATACCCAAATTAAAGGCCAAAATGAAACCATTACATTTATTGTCTGATCTTGAACATATCTATCTGGATATAATGCATGACCTGTGGTTTGATAAAAATAATCTCTACACAAAGAAGCATCTGCAGCAGTGTTTGCTTTTTCAAAACAAGTTTTTATACTACTCATAGTATCCCATTGATGAAATAGATTTGCAAATGAAACTATAAAACCAATCAACCCTATAAAGAATACAAAGGTTGCAATTAAACTAATTATATTAAAAGTATGTTTTTTATTAGACATGTATGGAATATTATGCCAAGCCATTAATAATCATCTCCTATTTATGGTTCCTGTTATATAATTTTGATATTTTGAGAAATTATTAACTGAGCCATTAATAATCACCTCAAACTAGAAAATAATATGACTTGGATTTATTTAAACCTTTTGTTTGACCACAATACTCTTTTAATCAATAAAGCGTCTCGGCATTTATGGGATAATTTGTAGTTATTCTTATATCATTTACTCCCAAAACACTTTGCGATACTCTATTAAATCCTATTCCACAACCCGAGTGTAATATTCTATGGTTTTTTATCAAATCTAAATAATCTTTAAATGTATCTAAAGTTATTCCTCTTTTAACTAATATTTTATACATGTTACTATCTTTTAATCGTTCAACTAAAATATTATAATCATCTTCTCTTTCTGCGCTTCCCACACTTTCCCCGGCATAGGGCATTAATAAATCGCAACTATTTACAATATCTTCATTTTCTCTATTCACACGCATGTTAAAAAATTTTATTTTCTTTGGAAAATGTGTAACAAATGTTGGTTTATTTCCTAATAACTTTATTATTTCCATTTCATGCATATGCTTAAAATCATCACCCCAATTTATTTCAACACCATTTTTTTGTAATAATTGTATCGCATCAGTATAGGTAACTCTATTAAAAGGCAAAGTAAAACTTCTTAATTCATCAATATTTCTACCTAAACTTTTCAATTCATCGTGAGTTAAATCCAATGCATTATTTATCATACTTTTTATTGTTCCTTCTATATTATTTAATAATTCATCTAAAGTTCCAGCATGCTCAAATTCTAAAAGCATAAATTGATTTAAATGTCGCGAGTCAACTGCTTGCTCAGCTCTAGAACTTGTAATAG
This sequence comes from Candidatus Iainarchaeum sp., assembly GCA_903916665.1. GTDB lineage: Archaea > Iainarchaeota > Iainarchaeia > Iainarchaeales > 0-14-0-20-30-16 > 0-14-0-20-30-16. The sequence continues at coordinate 2,889 of CAIWXP010000013.1, forward strand.
TTGTCCAAACTTTTTTGTGACTTGGTATTTTTGCTTCTAAAAAAAGCTGTCCGGTTTGTGCCAAATATGCTTGTTTACCAAAATGATCTAAAGCGTATAGTGTATCAACATTTTCACAGGCACCGGTAACCTTTGTCATTGTTGGAACTTCTACCCACAAAAATCCTTTTTTCTGCAAATATTGAGTTGCTCCAGAATATAAAGCATCATTTATTTTATCTATTTTAGACATCTCATCACAGGTTACCAATTCAAATCTATTATTTGTTTCTTTTAGCTTATCCATCACATCACCCAAAACTATTGCTATGGAAGTATTATAAATTCATTTGTTGTAAATTATTTTACAACACTTTAATATATAGTTTAAAGACCAATGATTACTATGGAATTATACAATACATTAAAACATTCAGGATTAACAAAAAACGAATCTAAAATATATTTGGCACTAATTAGATTGGGTTCTGTGAAAGCAGGACAGGTATCAAAGGAAACCGAATTTAATAGAACTACTACCTACGAATGTTTGAAATCTTTGGGGTCTAAAGGTTTGGTAAGCTACGTTATAATTGGAAAAATAAAATATTTCCAAGCATCAAATCCCAAAAATTTAGAAATGTATATGCAAGATAAATTAGATGATATAAAATCTATTTTACCAGAATTAGAAAAACAATATAAATCAACAAAACTAAAAGAAAATATTCGTTTATTTAAAGGGAATAAAGGAGTTAAAAGTGTTTTAAATGATATTATTGAAAATGCAAAAGAAAATTATATATTTGGTTCTGAAGGTCAACTAGAAGAAAGATTACCAGAATATGCAAAAAAGTTTGTTACTATTTTAGAAAAGAAAAAAGTTCAAGTTAGAAGTATAGTTAGATCAGGAAGAACTACAAAAGAAACAAGGAATAAAAAAAATAAATATATTGACATGGATGTTGAATCACCAGTAGTTACAAATATATTTAATAATAAAATTGCAATAATAATTTGGTCAGAAATACCAGAAGTTATTTTAATAGAAAATGAAAATGCTGCAAAAAGTTATAAAGAGTTTTTTGAATTTATGTGGAAAAATGCAAAAACTAATTCTAAAAAATCAAAGTAAATTTTAAAATAAATATTTAGAAAAACTAATTATAATTTATTTACCATTAATATTTTTTGCATTAATTCTCGCTTGTTCTGTTGGATAATCAGCATTTAAACAACCTGTGCATATTGGTAAACCTATTGCTTTTTGTAAACCTTCAATTGATAAGTATCCTAGGGAATCAGCAGTTAAAAATTTTCTAATTTCTTCAATTGATTTCTGATTTGCAATTAATTCCCCAAAAGAAGGTATATTAACACCATAAAAACAAGGATTTGTTATGGGAGGAGAAGTTATTCGCACATGAATTTCTTTTGCTCCTGCCTCTCTTACACTTAAAATTATTTCTCTTAATGTGGTGCCTCTAACAATACTATCATCAATTAATACCACACTTTTGTTTTCTATTAAACCTCGAACTGGATTTAGTTTCATTCTCACAGCTAAAGCTCTTTTATCTTGATTTGGCATAATAAAAGTTCTTCCGATATATCTGTTTTTTATTATTCCTTCTTCATAGGCAATGTTTAATTCTTTTGCAAAAATTTCTGCTGCTGTTCTTGATGTATCTGGAACAGGAATAACAACATCTGCTTTTACTAAATGTTCTTTTGCTAATTCTTTTCCTAGGTTTTTTCTAATTTCAAAAACATATTGATCATTTATTTTTGAATCTGGTCTTGAAAAATAAACATATTCAAACATACAATGTTTTATTTCTTTTTTCAAAATATTTTTTCTTTCTATTCCTGAATTATTTATTAAAACTAATTCACCAGGATTAACTGAACCTTTATATGGGATTTTATTTATATCCAAAGCAACACTTTCAGATGCAAAACAAATATAGTCTTCATTCTCGCCCCAAACCAAAGGCCTTATTGCATGAGGGTCTCTAAATACTAATAATTGACCAGCAACAATACAGGCATTAGAATAGGCACCATCCAATTTTTGCATTAAATGTTCTAATACTTTTTCTAAACTTAAACCTAGTTCTAATTGTTCTTTTAATAAAAACGCAATTATTTCCGAGTCAACAGTTCCATCAAAAACAAAACCTGTTTGTTCTAATTCTTTTTTTATCATAACATAATTAGCTAAATGCCCGTTATGAGATACGGCAATATTTTTGTAAACCAAAGGCTGAACATCAACAATTTCACAGGCAGAAACAGTAGGATATCTTGTATGTCCGATACCAATTGATCCTTTCAAATTTAACTTTTCAGTAAATACTTCATTAACTAGACCAAAGCCTTTTTTTGTATTTAAATTATAGCCATCAAAAATAGTCATACCACAAGCATCTTGTCCTCTATGTTGTAAAGCTAACAATGCCCTATATACGGCAGGAGCTACATCTAATCCTTTCTTAGACAATATGGCAACTATCCCGCACTCTTCTCGTTTTTCTTCGGTATTAAAATTAGTTAAATTTAATTTACTCATATCTAATATAGATTTAGACTATTTAAATGTAACCTCAAAATTAATCTAAATTTGAATCAAATATTTTTAATTTCGAAATTTCTGGAAGCTTTAATAATCCTAGTTCTTTATCTATTGCAATTATTTTCAATTTATCTATATCAACATCATTTCGTAAAATTGGAGATAATAAATGTCTTTTGTCAATTAAATTAATTTCTGTACCGGCACTTAAAGGAGAAAAACTAGGCATAACAATTATATTCTTTTTATCTAAAGTTTTTCCATAAACAAAACAAGGTAATTTAAATTTTTCAAACCCTTGTCTTAATACTACTGCTGGTTGTTCGTGACCCATAACTACGATTTTAAATTTTTTATCTGGCAAAGCTTTGTGGCCATGAGTAAATAAAACATCTTCAATTAAAAGATCTTCAACTAATCTTAATTTATATTTTGCAACAATTTGTGGCAAGAAAGTATCATGATTTCCTTTTACTATTATGATTGTTTTTATTTCTTTTTGTATAGTTTCAATAAAATGCGATAATTCAGAAAATTCTTCCTTTGAATTTCTTGTAAAATCATGTTTAAAATCACCATTAATTAATAATCGTTTAGGTTTTAATTCTTTAATGATATTTAATAATTCTTCTAAAATTATCTTTGTTTGATGCTTTGGCAAAAAAAATCCTTTTGATGCAAAATAATTTTCTTGCCCTATTTGTAAATCTGCAATCACTAATAATTCTAATGATTTAAAATACAGTGCTTTATCATAGACAAAAATATTTTTAAAAATTTCTAGTTTATTCATTATATCACAACATTAGGTTCCAACTTTCTCAATAATCTTTTTATGCAAAGCTAATAATATTTTCTTTCTATCTTCCATTAAAACTATATCTGCATCTGCTAATATTATTAAATTATGAGCAAATGGACTTGCTAAATTACTTTCAGGTAATTGCTCTAATTTAATTTTTCCTGTGTTAATTTTATCTAATATTACCAAAGCATTATTTATATCCATGTAGTCTACCATTACTTCTCTAAATACTTCTTCAATAACTGGAAAATTTTCAATTGCGTCACAAACTTTAAATAAACGATCAGCACTCATCTGTTGACGTCCTGCGGGGTACTCATAGCCTTTATAATTTCTCAAAATCATCAATGATCTTGTGGCAACATGTCTGAATTTTCTTTTTAATAATTCTGTTTGTTTTAATGCTAGCCTTAATATCCCTGAAAAATTATCTTTTCTAATACTTTTGAATAATTCTGATGTGTGTGGGCAAAGTTTTTTATCCTCTGCATGAATTGTTAAAATAAATCCATTATCATTCACACCAATTGGAATACTTCTTTCAACTTGTTTTGATAAAATAAATGCCAATACTCTTGACAAAGCATCATTAACTCTTCTTCCAAACAATGCATGAAATATTAAATTTTTATTGCCGGCATCATCAATATAATCTTCTATAACTATATTATTATTGTTAGGATAAATATTTGTTTTTAGAGAATCTAAAAACTTTTGTTCATAGTAAAAATAATCTGTTATTGCTTTGCTTGCATTCAAATCAATTTTATATTCTTTAATTAAGTGATCTTTGATTTCTGTTTTTGTTTTAAATTTACAAAGCACAAAAATCTCACCACGAAATTTTCCTATTTCTTGAGATAAATCAAAATTCAAAGGTAATTGTTCTGAAAACCAACTAGGTACTGTAGGCTTTCTATCTTTCAAAGCAATAACAAATGCAGTCATTCCTAATGAACGAGAAAACTGATAACTTTTTCCCGCCAAAACAAAAATATCTCCTTTTGATAAACGAGCTAGAAAATCTTCCTCTATTGTTCCAATGATATCTCCTTTTGTTGTTTTAACTTTCACTTTAACTTCATCAGGAATAGTTCCTATGTTCATTGAATATAACATTCTCGCTAATCTTCCTCGCTTTCCAAATTGATTTAACACAGGATCATACCAAATTTTTCCATAGACGTGTTTATCTTCTAAACTATGATATTCCCCTGACATATATTTTATTACATTCATGTAAGTTTCGTAGGTTATATCGTTATAACAATAGGATTGCTTAATTAATTCGTAGGCATCTTTGATATACCATTTATTTTCTAGACTTAATCCCATAATATGTTGACACAAAACATCCAAAGCATTTTTTACTATATGAATTCTATCTAACCAGTTTTCTGATGCTTTCTTGAACATTACAGTTGTTTCAACCAAATCATCTCTATCTAAGCAAATAACTCTTCCTTTAGATGTTTGATGAATCTTATGCCCAGCTCTTCCAATTCGTTGAAGTGCTCGCGAAACACTTTTAGGTGAGCCTATTTGTATTACTAAATCAACAAATCCAATATCAATTCCTAATTCTAAACTTGTTGAACTTACAATAACTTTTAATTTTCCTGCTTTCAATTTATTTTCCAATTCTAATCTTGTTTCTTTTGAAACAGAAGAATGATGCGCACCAATATCTTCATCACTATAGGTTTCAGGATAACTATCTTTTAAATGATGAACTATTCTTTCTGTTCCCGATCTTGTATTAGTAAAAATTAAAGTTGTTGTATGGGTTCTAATTTGTTTATCTAAAAAATCATATAATTTTTTGTTTATAGTTTCTGTATCAGTATACATCAAATCATTTGTTGGACTCATAACAACTATATCCATTGTTTTTGAAAATCTTGCATCTATTACTATACAATCTCTTGGTTCATTATTTTCAAAACCAACTAAATATTTCGCAACTTCTTCCAATGGTTCTAGTGTAGCTCCTAAACCAATTCGAACCATTTTATGTTCAACTAAATGTTGTAACCTTTCAATACTTAATGATAAATGAGCACCTCTTTTTGAATTTGCTAACTCGTGTATTTCATCAATAACAATATATTTAACACTTTTTAATTTTTCTCTGAATTTTGGAGCACATAATAATATTGCTAATGTTTCAGGAGTAGTACATAAAATATGTGGAGGCTTTCTTAATTGTTTAGCTCTTATTTTTGTTTCTGTGTCACCAGTTCTTATTCCCACTCTTAGGTCTAATTTTACTTTTTATTTCTTTTTTGCGATTTCACTTATTTCTTCTAAAGGAGTAATTAGATTTTTTTCAACATCATTAATCAATGCTTTCAAAGGACTAATATAGATACAATAAACTTCGTCTTTCAATTCTTGTTTTTCTTCTAAATTACAAAGTTCATTTATTATTGCTCCAAAACCAGAAATAGTTTTTCCTGATCCTGTTGGCGCAGTTACTAAAGTATTTTTACCTAGGTGAATTGCAGGTATTGATAATCTTTGAGGGGGTGTTAACTTCTTGAAACCTGTTTCAAACCATTCTCTAACGTAAGGTCTTAAGATAGCAAATACTTCTTTGTCCTCAGGAGCCTTATCGCTGGTAATATACTTAATCATAAAATCACAACATAAACATGAATTAATCAAAACAATTAAAAATAATGAAAAAGGACAAATCTGCCTATAAAATAAGAATTAGATATATAATATATATAGGAAAAAGAATAAAAACAGATTATTAAAATTCGACCTTTGTGAAGAAGTTCTGATACTTTATCTAACTTTTGAACAAAATGACTATTCTATTTGATGATCATCGTAGTTTAGAATTCTACCTGCGTCTTCAGATCTATTTTCAGCAGTATAATATTGTGATAGCTTTTGAGACACTCTCGCAAAACCAGCCATATCTTTATGTAATCTATATTGTTCTCTAGCAAAAAGATATGTTGATTCCAATTCTCTTTTAAAATCAACTAGGGATAATCCAAATGCAGTATAATGATCCCAACCATCCTGGTTTTTTTTTAATTTATATTTTTTCTCATTATGACTCATATCTGGAACATAGGTATTTTTAATAAATAATGAATCTACGGACTCTGGATAATATTTTGAATATTGATCTCCAGCGATTTCAAATAAATCTGCAAAATTATTATTATCACCAATTAATGTTGATTTTAAACTATTAATAAATTCTCTAAAACCCATAAAAAATACATAAGCCTCTACCGTTTCTTTTATTTGACTCATTTTCCCAGACCTATCTATACTATTATAATTATAGGAAATCGGTTTTTTATATTCTGTAGGATAACTTAAAATTAAATATTTAAAAAAATCATTAAATATGGACTCGCCTAATGATCCACCAAATCTACTACAATAGTCTTTAACAAAATGTATAAAATCAGAGAAATCTGGTAAAATTAAACTTTTCTGTTTCCATTTCTGGTCAACTGTTCTAATATCAAATGATCCTGAAATATTATCGACAGAAAAATGTAAAGACAATATGGAACGCACCATATTTTTTAAAAAACTATTTCGTTCAAAAATTTCTTTGGGGCTGCTACCAAATTCAAAGCACTTTAAAAAAAGATATTTTAATGCAAATGATTGAACTTTTGAAGTATAATTTGTATTTACAGAATTTCTAGAATCTAAATATTTTTGTATTATGATTTCAAATCTTTTTGTTCTCCAAAAATCCTCAAATTCAAAAAATATAGAATCATTCCCTGACTCCAACGCATTATCAAACAATCCAAAAAAATGATTTTCTATAATTTCTGAATCTTTCTTCGGATCTCCAACTAATAATGATCTATCAAATCCCTTAGGTAAATAATCACTATGAGCTTCTTCACGAGATTGATCTGCAGCAATTCTTTTAGCTAATTCAAATTGCCTTAAACGATTTTTTAATTTTAATTCTTGATTAAAATTACGCCGTTTTCTTAATGCCTCTACTAATCTTTTAAATGTTGGTTTTTCAGCCATAGTTTCACATTTTAATTTTATAATTTCTTTATATCATAGGGTGTTAGATCTTGAGTCATAACTTGTATTTTTAAGTTATTTGGTAAATGCCAAACTATATCTTTAAATACTGCTGCATGACCTGATTCATATTCATCTAATTTTAATATTTTTGCAATTTCACCATGTATTTTTCCAAACCAAAATGGAATTAATTGTGGATCTATTTCACCAAAAATATCTTTTGCTTCAATAAATTGTCTAGACATACCATAAACAGCAATAAATTCAGTATATTCTTTTTTAGACAATTTTTTCTTTGCTAATTTAACAATTTTTTCTAATCTTACTTTCATTGATTCAAATCTTTGTTGTAAATCTAATGATTTTTGTCTAAATTGAATACTATGAATTACAACATTATAGACCATTAAATTATCGCCTCTAACTTTAGCACCATGAAATGGCAATAATTTCATTACTTCTTGATATAATTTATTATCTTTATGTGATTCTAATTCTATAAGTAATTTCTCAATAATTGCATAACTATCATCGTATTTTTCCACTGCAACTTTTGCTTTTATATCATCAGAATATTTCTTTAATGTTTTATTTGAAATCATTAAATCATATAACTTAATTCCTTTCAAAACACTCTTCAAATATAAATCAGCATAGTCACTTTGCAATAAATCTCTTTCCAATTGTAAAACTGATTTATCTTTTTCATCCAGATCTTCCCATACAGATACTTTTTCGGCATATTCTCTAACTTTTGAAACATAATAATCATGTAAAGGCCCATCACAAAATAAATAATTTATAATCCAAAATCTATAGCAAAATAATTTATGCAGTCTTTGATCGATATCAATTAAAAAATCTAAGTCTTTTTTCTTACAATTATCATAATCTTTTTTTATCTTCTCAAATCCTTGAAACAAATCTTTTTGTAAATCAAAACAAGTTTGTCTAAATTTTACAGGATTATTATGAAGTTGTTTTACTAATTTTGTGTAATATTCTTTTATTGGTGGAAACTTTTTAGGATAATAAACTGTAAAATCTTCAACATCATTAGGTAAAACTTTTGGAAATCTAAATAAATGTTCTATTTCATTCCCCATCATATACCACCCCATTATAGGCATCAACTATTATTTTTTGACCATCTCTAATTCGTTCTGTTGCATTTCTAGTTCCAACTATTGCTGGAATTCCAAATTCTCTTGCAACTATTGCTGCGTGACATAAAGCCCCACCTTGATCAGTAACAATTGCACTAGCTCTTTGTATTTGTAAAATAAATTGAGGTCTAGTCATACCAGTTACAATTATGCTTCCTGGTTTTATTCGATCTAATTCTTTAATTGGTGTTTCAGGCCACAAATCAATTACTACCGCAATACCTTCAACTCGTCCCCCACTTGCCGGCAAACCAGAAACTATTTTTTGCAATTTAGTATCAAAATCTTTCATGTAATCAATTAATTTCTTTTTCACTTCTTTAAACTCTTTTGATTCTCTAATCCAATCTCTTTTATTATGAGTTACAGGAACATGATCCATATGTAATTCACCAATAATCTGTTTATCTTTTTGAGATGAACTAATTGCAAATTTATCGAACGTACTAATTAATCTATTCAATCTATAGGTATTAAAACCGAAATAATCCCCCATAGTATCTTTCATTTTAAAACCATACCAACCAGTAACTTTATTTCCAGAAGGCAATTTAATATTTATATTGTGTTTCCCTTCAACTGTTAAATTTATAATATATGGTTTACATAATTTATTATTTACTTTTATTTCAACTAAATTATTTTCTAAAAAAGGAGCAAATCTTTTTGAAAATTCTTCCATTAATCTTGCAACTTCTTTTTCTTCTGTATTAATTCGTAAATTATTTACTTTAATTATTGTTCCAGTAAATAATTTTGTTTTTTTAACTAATTGCATAGGATATTTTGTCCAAGATCCTGAATCTAACCATTTCTTTTCTGAATATTCAATAAAATATGCAAATTTATCTTTTTCTGTAGAAGTGTAAATACTAAACTTTTCACCCATACTTGAACAGGCAGTTTTTAATCCTAAACCAAACATTCCCAAAAGTTTTTTCTTTTTAGAAAAACCTAATCTTATTGAACTGGCAGCATCTTCTTTAGACATACCAAAACCATTATCTTCAATAACAATTTCTTTTCCAATTGATATTTTTATATTTAATTTTTTGCCTTCAACTCTAGCATCAATTGAATTATCAACTAATTCTGCAATTGCTTCTGTTAATGAATATCCACTGTTACCCAATTTTAACATTATAGATCTGTGTGGTGTAATATCAATATACTCTGTCTTTCCAATCAAAATAATTCACCTCAATCTCATTGGTTTTATTTTTGGTTTATTATTACCTAGTTCACCAATTCTAAATTTTTTTTCCATTCTTGGTGCGCCAATTACAAAAGGCATAGTTCTAGATCGCCTAATTTCTGGATGGTTTTGTGCCAACTTCATTGCCAATAGTTTTCCAACTCTACTAGCTTCTTCAACTAAAAAATATGTTGCTTTAGGACTTGGTTTTGTTTCTGTTTCTTTTAATGATCCTCTTTTGAATTTTGTAGGTTTATCTACTCTTGAAAATGGGCCTCTAATAGTTGCTCCCTTTTCTGATAATTTTGTATCTAATAAAAAATCTCTGACAATTCTTATTTTTCCTGCATGATCTGGAAATTTTTCTCTCAACGCAGTTTCAACAGCAGGGTCAACAGCAAAAATAATATCTGATTGCGCCAATAAATCAGCAGTTATTGGTTTACTAAATCGTCTAGTGTATATTTGTCCAAAAACTTCTCCTTTCTTTCTCAAATATTCATCCCTAGCAACAATCATTCTATCTCTAACTTCATCATAAAAACGAGGCATTCCTTGTTCTCTAGCCCATTCTTCGTTTAAAGCAATAACTTTATCTTTAAAACCAGCACTATCAACGTGAACATCTAAATTCAATGCTCTAGCATATTGCTCTAAAAAATGCGCAATAGTTAAACTTCTTTTTACATTTTCAGCACAAACTACCAAAACATTCATTGTATCCCCATTAATCTTTCAACTTATAAGTCTTTAATTCTTCGCCGAGTTCAGCATCAGGATAGGTAGATTGAACTTCGTGTAATAAAGCATTCAAATCTGTGTATCTTGCACTGAAATTAAAAATTATTAACTTTTTTACTTTTGCGTTCTTTGCAACTTTACCAACATTATCTGTTACACTGTGAAAATTCTTTCTTGCCAACGCAATATCTTTTTTCATAAACATAGCTTCATGAAATAAAACATCAACATTTTCTAAGAAAGTATCATAATCTTTATCAAAACAATCAACAACATAGCCCAGAGATTTTCCGTGTTTTATACTATCTAAATCCATTACATCTTTAGGATGAATTTTCTTTCCTTTAAATTCAATTGTTTTTCCATCCTGCAATTGTGAATACATTGGACCTTCTGGAATACCCAATGCAACAGCTTTAGCTTTTAAAAATTTTCCAACTTTATCTTTTTCTTTGAAAACAAAAGCATAGGTCTCTAACAAATGTTTAACTCTTCTTGCAAACACTTGATATTCTTTTGTATCACAAACCAAACCATTTGATAACTCTTGATATTTAATAGGATAAACTGTTTGTATTTCATATATTTCCAATAATTTAGTTATTCTTTGTTCTACTCCTCTCGGACCATAGATAACAACAGGATCCTCTCTTTTATGCAAAGACATTGTTGCCAATAAACCTGGCAAACCTAAGAAATGATCAGCATGAAAATGAGATATGAAAATTTTATCAATTTCCATATTACTTACTTTAGAACGCATTAACTGTTGTTGAACACCTTCACCAGCATCAAAAAGAATAACTTCGCCATCAAATTTAACTGCTAAACAGCTATGATTTCTATCTTTTAAAGGTATTGAACTACTTATACCCAATAATGTTGCTTGAAATACCATAATAATCTTATATAATATATGCTATGATATTTATATATTATTATAGTATATATCAATATACAAAATTTACTGTCTAATGGGCAGATTATATATTTGAAGGATTGATTTAATATGCAAAAGGTATTTGACACTTCAGCTTTTCTAAATAGATTCTTCTTCAATGACATTGAAAATGTGATAACAACTAATTCTGTATTATTAGAAATAAAAAATAGAGAACAAAAAATGCAAATTGAAAATCTAATTCAAAGAGGAAAAATTCAAATACAAGACCCTTCAAAAGAAATATTTATTCAAATAAGAGCCAAAGCGCCCAAAATGCTATCAAGAACAGATGTTGAAGTGGTAGCATTAGCAAAAGAATTAAACCTAGAATTGCATACTGATGATTTTATGATGCGAAAATTTTGTAATGATTTGAAAATTAAAGCTTGCCCAATTGCCTATGCTATGCAAGACAATGAAAATATTTTAGATACTGTTTATGAAAAAATAAAACCTACAAAAGAAGAATTAGAAAATATTAAAAAAATAAGTAAAGAAATTATTGCAAAATTGAACATAACAGTAAAAAAAGAAAACTATCCAATTAAAAAAATTATATTGGCAGGATCTAGTCCGAGAGGTACTTTTATTAGCAATAAAAAAGATCTAGATATATTTTTATTATTTGATTTATCTTTAACTGTTGAAGATATTAGAAAATACAATGAATTAATATTGCGTAAGACATTTCCAAAAATTAAATTTAGAGAAGAATATGGGGAACACCCTTATTTGAAAGCAGTTATAGATGATCACAATATTGATTTCGTTCCTGGATTTTATATAAAAAACATAAAAGAAAGAAAATCTTCCGTTGATAGAACACCTTTACATTTAGCTTTTTTAAATAAACATCAAAGTGAAGAAATTAAAAAACAGGTTATTATTTTAAAACAATTTTTAAAGAATAATTTGCTTTATGGAGCCGATCAAAAAAACAATGGTTTTTCTGGATATTTAACAGAACTTTTAATATTAGAGTTTAAAACATTTGAAAACACATTAAAAGAATTAATTGATATTGAAAAAAATAAATATATTTACATCAATAAACCCAAAATAATGAAAAAGTTTGACGATTACTTTGTTTTCCTAGATCCTACTGATGAATCAAGAAACGTTGCTTCTGCAGTATCAAAAAAAACAATGAGCATATTCAAAGATGTTGCAAAAAGATATTTAAATGAAAAGAATATTGATTTCTTTTTCAAAGATATTTATCCAAAAATAGAAAAGGATCTGGTTTGTTTTATTATAAAAATTGATGGAAAAACAGAAGATTCAAATTGGGGAATAGTAAAAGGACTAACAAAAAGATTGGCAAATGAATTAAATACAAAACACTATAATGTTGTTAACCATTCTGGAATAATTCATGAAAATAAAGGATTGATCATTTTAGAGAGTAAATTAAAGGATACATTGAGAGGCCCTGAATTAAAGGACACAAAAAATTCAAAAGCATTTAAAGCAAAACATAAAACTTTCTATATCAAAGACAATAGGCTATACTGCGATGTTAATTTATCAAAAGAAGCATTGGTTAAAGATTCTAAAAAGCTTTTGAAAAGTTTATCTAACAATAGTGCAAAACTAATTGATTATAAAACCATTAAACTAATGCCCGAAGAATTAAAAAGAATTAGAAAGGACTTTTTAAACCCAAAGGAAAAGGATTAAATACCCCTATAGGCTATAATATATACCTATGACTAAGATATTTGATAGGTTAAAAAAAGCTTTTGACTCTGAAGACAGCATTCACGAAAGGGAACTCGAATTATTAGAATATATTTCTAAGTATGAGAATAAACTTGAGAAAGAATCTAATTCTGAAAGATGGAAAGATATTGCAAAAACAGTTCAAAAGTTAAAAAAAGAATTACAAGACTTACATGAAAATGATCCTATTAAATTAAAATATAGATTAGACGAATTAAACAAAGATTTGGCCGATGAAGAAACAAAAAATTCAGAAGCCAAAACAATTAAAAACTATTTTCAATTCATTGTTGAGAAAAATCTAGCCTGTATGCAAAAAACAAGTGCAGAAGATTTAAAGAGCCTAATTGATTATAGTGCAATTGATTTTGACATGGTTTTTGAAAAAATAACGCCTAAAGACTATTCCTACGAAGATAATTATTTGGATGCAATTGAAAACCTATATGATTTATTGGAAGAAGATTTTGATATAATTATTCAAAAAACTCCAAATTACCTATTAACTGCGGCAGACATTTTACAATTAAAATCAGGCAATCAAGCAGATATAAGTATATTTGTTTGTGCAATTATGCACAAATTAGGAGACTTTAATGCAAAAGTAACTGTTGCACTATTAGATGATTTCACAACAATTCATTTTGTTCAAACAAAATATAAATACAGAACGCTAATATTTGATTTTTATAATTCTGAAAAATACAATGACTACTTAGAATACGATAATAAGATTTGGGAAAAATATAAACCTGAAGACAAAGCAATAAGAGAAATAAAATTTTCGTTTAATAAGTTTAATTATGAAGAATAAAGGATTTTTTGCATTTATTATTTGTGCACTATTAATTTTACTTACCATAGAACTTGTTGCAATTAAAATTAATTTTAATAAACAACAACTAATTACAGACAAAGAATTGATTGAAATTAAAGATCTTTCATATATGAGAACCGAATTCGAATATAATGTTAAAAACGCCATTAAAATACATTTGGATAATGCAGTGCAAATTACACAGGAACAACCTGTTTTAAAAACGTCAGTAGATGAATTAGTCAAATCAATATTAAATGATTATAATTTTAATTCTACTCTTAATTCCGGATTATTAATTACAATATTTTCCTGTGGCATTAACAATTGTATTTATTATAAATATTCAATACTTTTGCCAATAACAAAAGAAATAACAAAAAATAACAAAATCATTGAATTTAAATTACCAATAAATTATAGTGTTGAAAATACAGTGGTGATTCCTTGAACAAAAAAGCACAATTATCAATATATTTTTTAATTATGATAATTGCTATTATTGGAATTTTAGCTATATTTGTTAAGGAAATTTATAAATTAAATGAGTTAAAGATTAATTTGAAAACCAACTATGATTTTAAAGAAACAAAGGAACTATTATCCACATTAAATAGTGCAAAAAAATCAATAATAAAAGAAATAAATCGAGGTCCCTTTATAATTAATTCTGATATTAATGTTGGAGATCACTATGAATAGAGGATTTACATTATATGATTTCCTTTTTGTATTATTTTGCTGTGTTCTTTGTTTTGTGGTATTTTTCTCTATCATTGAAAACGATCTTAATAGATTTGATAAATTAACACAATACTTGATAATAACAGAGAATGCAATTTCAAAAAATAATCTAGAAGGAATAGGTTTTGCAAAAATTGATAATGAAACAAAAACAACTTTACAAAATACAATAGAAAACCCTAAACTAATTGATCCGATTAAAAGAATAGAATTATATGATGAAAATAATAAAATATTTGATATTGGAAACGATTGTGAAAAACAAATTAAACTATCGAGGCTAGCAATATATGAAGATAAAATTGTTAAAGCAGTATTTACATTCTGTGAATAGCAAAGGAATATTATTTATCGTAGAAATATTATTTGTATTTTTATTCCTTGCTATTTTTATTTTGGCCTATTCAAATATTAATTATTCCTATAATGATTCAAAAATAATAAATTACTATAAATGTCAAGATATTTTTGTTTTGAGTGTTGCAAAGAACTTATCAATAAATGAAATTAAAGATTTAATACAGCAATATTTACCAAATAGTGACTATGTTATTGATGATAAAAACACAAAAATTGAAAATTTAAATAACAATAAAAAAGAATGTTATGCAAAGACTATTTTAATATATAATGATTTTCCAACTACAAAAAAAGAAATGTATATTAAAATTTGTTCTTAAAAAAATTATAATAGTACCACAAAGCAAAAATAATTGCTGACATTAAAAACCAACCGAGTATATGCAAAAATTCAATGCCAAAATATTTTGCAAAATCAAAGAATATAAAAAGTCTAAATATGTTTGCAACGTATAAAATTCCCGAACCTATTAAAAATGCCTTAATTTTCTGCTTCCACGTTAATTTTGTAATCGGGCTAAATATAATTGCCAAGTAAACAAAAATCGAAAAAAAACCAGAACACTGTGAACCAATTATAACTGTAGTACCTAAAATAATTGTTTTTCCAAAAACATCCACAAACCCCAAATATACAAATAACTGTATAATCGGCCACTCTAAAGCAACAAAGCTCTGTAACAAATAAAATACCAATAATGACCCAAATAAGCTAAGAATAAGCCAAAGAACTGGCAATAACCTCTTATCTCCTTCATTATTTACTTTATAAGCCATAATATAAGAAGTAACTCAATTTATAATACTTTTCCTATTAATATACTTATAAACTTCTACTAATAAGTTAATATTTGGACAAAAGGTTATTTTTATGGACATAAAAGACATGTTTAGAAAAGAAATAAACAAAAAGAGTGTTTTCAAAAATAAAGACTTGATATCTCCGCATTTTGTGCCGGATACTTTGCCCTTTAGAGAAAATCAAATTCAAGACATAATTACTAATTTGGCCCCTGCTTTACAAGGAATAATGCCCACTAATCTTTTTATTTATGGAAAAACTGGAACAGGAAAAACATCAACAATAAATAAAGTATTAGAAAAAATGATTGAAATACAAAAAGAAAGTAATATTCAACAAAGAATTTTAACTGTTTATATTAATTGTAGAACCTATAACTCTAAATATAAAGTTCTATTAAAAATTTCAGATAATTTATTTCCAAAAAGTTATTTTGGTTATAGTGCTAGTTTTATCTATGACTGCATTGTAAAAGAATTGGTTAAGAAAAAAGTTTTTGTGCTAGTTGTTTTGGATGAAATTGATTTAATAAAAGATGCAAATGATGCAATTTATTCTTTGGTAAGAATTAATGATGAAATAAAAGAAGGCGCTATAACAATTATTGGTGTTTCAAATAATGTTTTATTTAAAGATCAATTAGACACAAGAACAAAAAGTGGCCTTTGTAAAAAAGAATTAGTATTTCCACCCTATAATGCACAAGAATTAAGAGAAATTTTATTGCAAAGAGTTAATATTGGTTTTCAAGATGATTGTGTTGGAGATGGTGCGCTTGCTTTGGCCAGTGCCTATGCTGCCCAAGAATCCGGGGATGCAAGAACTGCGCTATTATTATTAGAAAGTGCAGGAGAAATTGCAGATAAAAAACAAACCTATAAAATAACAGAAGAAGAAATAACAGAAGCAAAGAAAAATGTTGAAGAAGAATTAATTGTTGATATGATTTCTACTTTACCTGATCAAATTAAAATTGTTTTATTCTCAGTAGCAACCATGGTAAAAAGTAATAGATTCTCTACACACTTATTAGATGATGGTTACGTTATTTATTCTGGTGATGCCTACGTTGAATACGTAAAACAAATTAAACAATTATCAAAACAACCAGTTACAATGAAATGGTTTAAAGAATATCTAGAAGAGCTTACAACCTATGGTTTATTGATTACAACAACTTCTGGAAAAGGAGTTAGAGGATCAACCACATTAATCAAAATGGCCATAGATACTAATACAGTATTAAAAGTTTTAGAAACTAGTCTGTGAGATTATGGAATTTAAAATTAGAAGAGTCATACAATTTGGTGGCGCAGATTATCTTGTTTGTGACAAAGAAACAAATGCAGAAATAATTAAAATTGCAATAACTAATTTAACTGGCGCTATATTAGTAAATAGCATAACAACTCCTCGTTCTAAAAATTATAATGAATTGTTTTTAGCAAAACATAAAGTAAGTTTAGAAAGAGCATTATTGTTAGCAGTTGTTAGAGATTATGGTTCATCAGTATTAGGATTCAGAGTAAATACAAATTTTATTAAAGATCCATTAGCAAGATCTACATTAGAAACTGCATTAAAATCAATTGATGCAAACCAAAGATCAGAAGGTATATTTAGAGTTGCAGCAAAAACAGTTAGAGCATTAAAAACAGAATTTAAAGCATCACCTTTAAGCCCAAAATCTGCTCTGCAAAACGCCTATGAAAGAATAAGAAATAGATTTAAAGAAAAACCAAAATAATTATTTTTTATTTTCTAAAATCTTTAAAAATTCATTAATTCTTTTTTGTTTTGTTTCTGGTAATTTAGCTCGCAAAATAAATCGATGTTGCATTTTTTTCATAGATGGTGCTAACTTTTCATATTTTTCTTTTAAAATTTTATTTTCTTTTTTATTTAATTCTTGTTCTAACTCTTTTGGAATATCTGGATTTTTAGGAATACCAAAATCATGGGTGGGTTTTTTTAAACCGTCTTTGTAAAAATATAAACCTTGCATACGCATTCTTTTTTCTTTAATTAATTTCTTTGCATAGGCAACAGTATTATCACTCCATCTACTATTCTTTGTTCTTTTTGAATATATTACTTTATACTTGTCCTCATCAACCCTGTGGCTAGTTGTATCAATCCAACCAAAACAAATAGCTTCGTGCATTAATTCCATTGAACTCGGGCTTGTTTTACCAGTATGTTTTTTATATCTAATTACTGCAACTTTATTTTCTTTTATATGATTCTTTTTCAACCATTTTGTAAAATCAGATAATTTTAAAACAATAACTTCTTTTATATCGCTCATAAAAATCAGTTATATATTTATTATTATTTCTTCTGTTCTGGTTTTTTATTTTCTTTATTTTTATTTTGAGAATTTAATTGTGCTAATTCTTTTGAGAATTCAATTTGCATTTCATTGTACAAATCTTCGGGAATTTCTTGTTTGAAATATTTTTTCTGAACAAATTCAATTGATCGTTTTAAATCTTTATCTCTTGTTAATTGTGAATCAAAAAATTGTAATTTATAATCTATCATAATTATTTTTTTATCAATGGAGTTTACTTGCATTTTAAATTGTTTTTCACTAACCTGTCTTTTCAAATATTGTTTTTGCAAATCATTCTTTTGTAATAGCAAACTTTCTTTTAATTTATGATATTCTAAAAGTTCTTTCAATGGCGCAGTTTTACTATCATTAACTTTACCATCATTGCCAGCATATAATAAATACCCAAAAACTATGGCTACTGCAAAACTTACACAAAAAACAATTAAAACCACTGTTTCTCTAAAAAATAAATAGACCAAAAGCAGAATTAGAGCAAAAAACAAGAAAATTATGAAAAATACTGCTTTGAACCTTTGTGAATCCATAAATATTACCTTTTATGGATGTGTCAAACACCCATTTTTGACATTTTGTAAAAGATTTTGTATCTTGGATAAAAATCTTATACACTCTGTTGTAACTTTTGATAACTCTTGAAAAAGTAACAACTGTCCATAGGTTATACATATATGATATATATATAAATATTTGGTGGCATTAATATTATAAGCGAAAGGCAAAAAGCTTAAAATGCTAATTTTTTATGTTACAAAGGTGTATTTATGGGATTAAGACCAGCAAGATGTTTTAGAAAAGTAGAAAGAGCGTTCACAAGAATAGCTCCAAAAGTTCAGAGAAAGAACTTCCTAGGTGGTGTACCAGGGGTAAGAACAAGAGATTTTACCATGGGAAACCAAACTAAAAACTTTAATACTCAATTTGATGTAATTTCACAGGAAAGTATGCAAATTAGAGATAACGCAATAGAAAGCATGAGACAAAAATTAGTTAAGAAATTAACTGATTTGGTGGGAAAAGATGGTTTTGTAATAAAAATCAGATTATACCCTCATCACGTTTTAAGAGAGCACAAGTCAGCATCAGGAGCTGGAGCAGATAGAGTATCAAAAGGAATGAAGCATCCCTACGGTAAAAACACAGGTAGAGCCATTCAAATTAGATACGGCCAAATGCTTTTGTCTATAGTTGTTGATAAGGCCAAAAAAGATAAAGTAAGACAAATAATTAAAGGTATTAAATACAAAGTTCATATGCCATTTATAATTAAAGAAAAGGAACACCTAAACCAAATCCTATCTGGTAAGAAGAAATGGACTAGAGAGGCAAAGGTTGTAAAGATCAAGGAAGCAGAAGCAGCACCAGTTGCAGCAGCACCAGTTAAAGGCGGAAAAGGAATGCCTGCAGTTGCCGCACCAGTTGCAGCAGCACCAGTTAAGGGTGGAAAAGCACCTGCAAAAGGAAAAGCAGCTCCCGTTGAAAAGGTTAAGAAAGCCGGTGTTAAAAAGTTAATGAGATAAGGGTAATTCCTTATTTCTTATTCTGGGCTTATTTTGGCCCTTCTTTTTTTATTTTACTATATTTACAATTAGTTTATAATTTTCCTTTTACTATAAAATGTCTTTCACTTACTTGTTCTACTGTTAATTTTTTATCTAGATTTGCCTGTGTTAATTGTTGCTTAATTTCATCTAATGTAAATGCGGCCAAAAGAGAATTATAAAAATCTTGTTTTAATGTTTCTGATTCATTTCCTGAAACTGTTTCAACAATTTGTTTTGCTTTTTCTTTTGATTCTGCTCGAATTAAATCCATAACATAAACAATGGTTCCTGGTCTTGAAAACTCTTTTATTTTATTCCATAAAATCATAGGATCTGGTAAATGATGTAATAGATCTTTTGATATAATTAAATCATAGTCATCAATTAATTTTAAATCAGATAAATATTCTTTTTTAAATTTAATTTTATATTTAATTTTTGCATTAACCATTGCATCTTTAGCTAATTCTAACATTGGTTGTGATGCATCAACAGCTAAAATACCTATGTCTCGTTTTGCTTTTGCTAACCTTATACAAACATCGGCGGGGCCGCAACCTAAATCTAAAACATAGATAAATAAGTTAGAATATTTAATTAAACTGTCAACAAAGAATTGATTTGAAACAGAAAAATCAGCTTTCGCATAGCAAGCAGCTTGTTCTTTGTCAGACATTATTTCTTTTTCTAATATCCTTTCGATAGAAACACCCAACTATTTAAAATAAAAAAATAGAAATAAAAGAAATTAATTCTTCTATTCAACTTTTGCTTTTTTAGCTCTTTTTGTTTCTCTTACCAAATAACCAGATATTCTGTTTACTGTTTTTTTAGACATTGGTAATTTTAAACTTGAAATAGTCTTTTTATTTTGTTCAAAATCATCACCTAATTTGTCACCCAATTGTTCTTTCATATAAACAGATTTTGTTTTCAAAGGTTTTTGCATTGAATTTCCCATTTAATCACCTAATTATAATTTATTTTTAACTACTTTCAAAGGAGTTTTTCCTTCTTTAAATTCAGCTTCTGCCAATCTAACAGAATTTGGTTCCTTTGATGCTTTGCTCAAATATACTGGAGCATTATCGCTTATTTGCAATGCTCTTGCAGATAGCATTCTTACTCTTTCATATTTTGTTAATTTTTCCATAGTATCAACTCGCTAAATAGAATAAAACTCGTTTAATATATATATTTTATATAGTGCTTTTTAAAAATCAATGCTCTTTATTCCTTTTTCTCTTCTAGACCCGCATCTTTAATTTTGGCCTCTAACAAATCCCCATACTTATCAATAAATCCTTCTAATTTGCTTTTTTCTCCAGGATTTGGTGCTAATTTACCAGCTAGTATTTCTGCCATTTTACTAAATTCCATGGGGAATATAATCTTTGAAGATGCGCCCTTAGACATTTCTTCCAAAGCTTTTATGTAGTAATAAGTAATAGAATTGCCACTTAAGTTTGAAGCTGCTTTATTTATGGCTTCAATTTTTTCTCTTTCGGCCTCAGCCAATTGAACTATTGCTAATCTATCTTGAGTTGCTGCCTTTTGTCTATTCATTGCGTCTACAACCTTATCTGGTATAATTATTTCCTTTAATTCAACACTTTCAACTGAGATACCCCAATCTCCAGACATGTGGGCTAATTCTGTAACCATTCTTTTATTCAAATCATTTATGTTTCCAATAACTTCACTCAAAACCATTGAACCAATAACTTCTCTTATTGTTGATTTAATAAATAATTGTGCAGCTTGCTTATAATCATCAATTGCAAAAACAGAATTAATAACACTTTGTGGATCTTTTCGAACATATAAATAAATTACCGCATCAATTTTAATTGAAACATTATCTTTAGTTATAACATCCTGTTTTGGAACTTCTAAAGTTTGTGTTCTTAAATCAACTAATTTAAAAGTTTCAATACCTGGAATCATAAAAGCCCAACCAGGACC
>CAIWXP010000014.1 GCA_903916665.1 Candidatus Iainarchaeum sp.
AGTTTTTTTTTAAAAACTTTTCATTGTCTTTTAATTATAATAACTGTTGATAAGACTAAAAAATAATTAAAAAAATATGGCAAAAGCAACAAAGCCCTTACAAACTTCCCAAAAAAAGGCAAAAGATTCTAAAGATTTTAACTTTTCTAACATATCTAGCTTAATTGATACCATATCAAAAAAAGATATTATATCAATTGAAGATTTTGATAAAGAAAAAACTTTTATTTCAACCGGAATTCATGTACTTGATGGACTTCTATCTAAAAGTATTCTTAAAGGTGGAATACCTAATAACAAAATTACTATTATTGCAGGACCTAAACAGACAGGTAAATCTTTCATTTCCTTGAATATAGCAAGAAATGCGCAAAAAATGAATTATAATATCGTATGGATCGATACTGAATATTCTATTGAAAAAACAGATTTCGATATGTATGGTATTGATACCTCTGATACTAATAAATTCATGTTAATACGAACAAATATTGTAGAAAAAATTAAAATGTTTATGATGTCTTTTCTAGATGCTCTACAAAAACTAAAAGATAGTGGAACAGATGTATCTAAAACAATTTTCTTTATTGATTCAATAGGAATGTTATCTTCAGAAAAAGAAAAAGAAGATACTCTTAAATTAACAATGAAGCAAGATATGACACGTGCTAAACAAATTAAATCTCTAGTTAGATTAATAACAAATGATTTAGGCTATCTAAATATTCCATTAGTTTGTACAAATCATGTTTATTTAACACAAGATATGTTTCCACAAACTATTATGAGTGGTGGTGAAGGACTGTATTATGCCGCAAGTGTAATTTTATTGTTAAGTGATTCTAAACTTAAAACAGGTGAAGAAGATGAAATGAGTCTTGGTAGGTCTGGTTCTATTATTACCGCTAAATCGGCAAAAAACAGATTAGCAAAACCAAAAAAAGTTAAATTTGAAATAGATTATAGCAAAGGTATTAATCCATATAAAGGATTAGATTTATTCTGTACCCCAGAAAATTTTGATAAAGTAGGTGTTGCACAAGTTAAAAAAGTTATTGATAAAGAAACTGGTGAAATTACTTATCAGCCATCAACTCGTTGGTATGTTAAACACTTAGATACTACTCTTGCAGAAAAACAACTTTTTAATAGAAAAGTATTTACACCTGAAGTATTAAAAAGCATGGAACCAATAATTTACGAATATTTCAAATATCCATCATATGATGAATGCCTGAAAGAATTAGAGGATATTGATGAAAAATTAAACGAAATGGAAGACAAGGATGTGTTATCATCAGATGAATTTAATCTCGATGATGATAGTAAACTTTTCGAATAATTTTAAACTTTTTTTATAAATAATATACGTATACATACTGAAGATATGGCTGAGTCGATGAATACAAACATGGAAAAACATTATTTTATCTATATATTAGATAATCCTGAACAATTTTCCAAAGTAGAACCTTTCTTTTTTAAAAATTCAGATATACAGTTTATTTATACTGTTATCAGAGATGAATATTTAAGAAGTGAGAGTCACATAGTACCAAGTATCCAGCAAATATATTCAATGACAAAGCTTGCAGATCAAGAGAGTAAAATAAACGATAAAGTCATAAAGTTACTTCTTCAATCAGATAATGCTGATATTAATCAGGAATGGTTATTACCAAGATTTAAAGGTTGGAAAATACAAAACCAAATAAAGGGCGATATGCTAAAAGGTATTGATATGGTTCGTGGAATCGAGGAAATTAATTATGATAATATCGTTGAGGTTGCTCAAAAACTTAAAGGTATGTTCGGGAATGTACTTTTAGTTGATGATGATGATAATGATTTAGGTGAAGATTTCGATGATCCAGAATCACATAAACAACAAATATCCAAGAATAATATACCTACAGGATGGTCCTCAATAGATAGTATTTTAGGTAACGGTTGGAGTAAGTCAACTCTTAATGTTATAATGGGGGAGACAAATGTTGGTAAATGCTCTCATTATCAGACACTTATAAAAATTAAAAATAAAAAAACAGGAAAAATACAAAATTTGACTATTGGTGAATTGTATTCTATGGTTAAAAAATAGTCCAAAATTATTTTAACGGTAAGTATGAATTAGTAATAGATAAAAGCCAGTTTTTTGATGGTAAATCTTATTTTAAAATTAAATAAAT
>CAIWXP010000015.1 GCA_903916665.1 Candidatus Iainarchaeum sp.
CAAATTTTAGTTAGAAAAAAAGCAATTGTTAGAAAAATGAGTGCCATAGAAACTTTGGGTGCAACCACAGTTATTTGTTCAGATAAAACTGGAACATTAACATTAAATGAAATGACTGCAAAAAAAATTAAAACAATAAATCATGAATTTGATGTTGAAGGAACAGGATATTCTTGGGGTGCTCAAGTAAGTGTTGTAAGCAGTGCAGAAGTTGCAAAAATTGTTGATATTGGAGAGAATTGTAACAATTCAAAAGTGGATCATGTTATTATTGGAGATTCAACAGAAATCGCATTAAAAGTTTTGGCAAGAAAAGCAAATTATGTAAATATTTTTAAAGAATTAGATGAGATTCCATTTTCAAGTGATAGAAAAATGATGTCTTCTTTAATGCAAATAAAACCAACTAAATATGATGACGCAAGAAACAATAAACAAATATTTACTAAAGGTGCTTTTGAATAAGTAATTAAAAGATGTAAATATATTTTAGACAATGATAAAATTAGAGAATTAAATCAGAAAGATATTGATATGTTTTCAAAATTCCACACAATGTATTCTGAAGATGCATTGAGAGTTTTGGGTTTTGCATATAAAGATTTTAATGGCGAATTAAATGAAGATAATTTGATTTTTGTTGGTTTAGTTGGTATGATAGATCCTCCTAGAGATGATGTACCAAATGCCTTGGCTTTAGCAAGAGCTGCCGGTATAAAAGTAAAAATAATAACAGGAGATAATCATTTAACAGCAAAAGCAATTGCAAAGAGAATTGGATTGCCCTATGAAAATGTTTTTTTAGGCTCTGATATTGATAAACTAAATGATTTAGAATTAAAAGAAATAATTAAAAAAACAAGTATATTTGCAAGAACAAATCCAGAACATAAATATAGGATTGTTTCTTTGTTGCAAGAAATGGGAGAAGTAGTTGCAGTTACTGGAGATGGTGTAAATGATGCTCCTGCTTTGAAAAAAAGTGATGTTGGAATTGCAATGGGAATAAAAGGAACCGAAGCAACAAGAGAGGTTGCAGACATTGTTTTAAAAGATGATAATTTTGCAACAATTATTTCTGCAATTTCAGAAGGAAGACGATTGTATGCTAACATAATGTTATTTGTAAAATATATGTTATCTGCAAATTTTGGGATGTTATTTTTTGTAGGTTTTTTATCTTTGGCACGTTTGCCATTACCGTTACTGGCATTACAAATTTTGTGGATAAATATAGTTACTGATTCTTTGCCCGCATTGGCTTTAGGACAGCAAGAAGCAGAAGAAAATATTATGACAAAGAGTCCAAGAAAAAAACAATTAAATTTAATAAATCAATTTTGGAAATTTATTTTAATAACTTTAGTTTTATATGTTATTGGTTGTTTTATTGCCTATTGGTTTGGCTATGGTATTGATAAATCATTGGGATTGAATCTAAATAATTTAAGTATTGCAAGTCACGCAAGAACAATGGTTTTTACAGGCATGGTAGTAATGGAATTAGTTTTGGCATTTGCAAGTGTTTATAGAAAATCACACAGTTTTTTTAATTCAATAAAAGACATGTTTTCTAATTTGTATTTGATTGGTGCGGTATTAATTTCATTTGCTTTGCAAGCCATGGTAATATATGTTCCATTTTTTCAAAAAGTCTTTAAAACTGTTCCTTTGGCAACAAATGAATGGTTGGTTATTTTTGGAATTTCTTTATTGATGTTATTTGTTCCTTTGTTTGAAAATGTATTGGAAAAGGCTTTAAAGAGAAAAGACTTAGTATAACTATATTATAATTGAATTATATTAGAAGTTATATTGGAGTGAAACTATGTCTGAAATACAAAAAATGTCTGCAGCAAAAGAACAAGCAATAAGAGCATATTTTGATGCAAACACAAGAGGATTACATTTAATAGCTGAAAAAGATTTGGCAGCACATATAGCAAGAACAGCATCACATTTTGGTGTTCCTGTAGAAGTTGTTAGTGAATTATTAGCACCAGCTTTGAAAAAGGAAAATGATAGAGTTAAAGATATTTCAAATAAAAAATAATAATTAAATTATTTTAAACATAATTCTTCACAATCTATATATAAATATTAAGGCTATAATTTATACGATACTAATTAGTGATTACGTTTAGGTGATGTTATGCAATGTGATATTTGTGGTAAGACTACAAGAGTTTTTTTGGCTGATATGGAAGGCGCAAAAATCTATATGTGTAGTGAATGTAACCCTTCAGGTGAAGGAAAGATATCAAGACCTAGAAGACCAGAGCATAACATGGGTTTTGTAAAAAAACCATATATACCAACATTTGTAATGCGTAAACAAGAGCCCTTTGATTTAGGTAACTATGATTTAGTTGAAAACTATGCTGAGCAATTAAAAACATTGAGAGAATCAAAGCACAAGACTTTTGAAGAATTTGCAAAGGATCTTTATGTAACTGCATCTTATTTACAAAAAGTTGAACAAGATAAATTAAAACCAAGTGCAGGATTATTATTGAAATTATATGAAAAACATGGTTTATTATTAGTAAATAAAAAACCAGGTGTTGAAACTAATGATACACCTAAACAAGAATTACCTAAAAGAGATTTTAGTAGACCAGATTATCAAAAGAGAGAATTTAGACCAAGATATACTAAAGATTTTAAACCTAGAGAGCGAACTAATAGTTTTATTAATAGAGAAGAAAGATTAACAACACCAAAAGAGATTTATGCACCAGAAGTACAAAAAGGAGAAGCTTTTGAATCTGTAAGTCATAATAATAAAAAGAAAATAATATTAA
>CAIWXP010000016.1 GCA_903916665.1 Candidatus Iainarchaeum sp.
GAAATAACTTTCCCTCAATTGCTGTCATGGATATCAGGAAAATTCCGTCTATCCACGATGATTGATATCCTAGCAAAAGAGAAGCTGATGCCGTTCGTGTTAAGTAAGGGGGAACTTTTTGAAGCGGAACTGGGCTTGCCTGATCCTGATTTGAATTACGTTTTTTTCTGTGGTAATTGTCGTCATCTACCTCTAATTACGAAGAGCGTGCGGGAGATGAGCGTTTCTGGCTATCCTATTTGTAAGGAATGTAACAAAAAACAACCTAAAGAACTTCTCAGTTAAGATTCCTTTACAAAAATTAGTAACAATAGTTGGTCCTTCAGGTTCTGGAAAATCAACTTTAGTTCAAAATGTTCTCTATGAACAATCAATAACTCCTAAATATAACATTCAGAATCTACCAAAGAAAGTAGATATATTAGAACAAAAAATTATTTTACCTAAAACTGTAAAACAAAGTTTAGGCCAGTTTAATTTGCAAAAGTTAGAATCCAAATTATTCAGTTTAGAAAAGGATTCTTTGTTAATAGTAGATGAGCCCTGTGCTGGTTTTTGTAAAACAGAGCGATTAAATATATTGAAATTATTGAAAGATAAAGTTTTAAAAGGCTATTCCATTATTTGTGTTGAGCATACTAAAGAGATTATTGCTAATAGTGATTATATTATTGAATTGGGCCCCGGCGCAGGAAAATATGGTGGTAAATTAATTTTTCAAGGTTCTTTAAGTGAATTCAAGAAAGCAAATACAATAACATCAAAACACGTATTTTCAAAAATCAAAATAACTAAACAAAAAAATAAAAAATCCCAAATAATAACTTTGTCAAGAATAAATAAAAATAATTTTAAGAATTTTAGTTTTTCATTTCCAATTAATGATGTTGTTTGTTTAACTGGTTGCGTAGGAAAGGGAAAAACAACTTTGTTAAATGTTGCCTATGGTTCTTTATTCAAAGGTCAAAATGCATGGAAATATAGAATAAAAAATATTAATGTAAAGGGAAAACAAAATATTAGAAGATCATATTTTGTTGAACAAGTTCCAATTGGAAACAATTCTTTAAGTACATTAGCAACTTACACAAAAGTTTGGGCAAATATTAAAAAGACATTTGAAAAACACACCTCTGAAAAAGATTTAAAAAATATTTTAAATTTAACAATAGATGAAGCATTAGAATTGTTTAAAGATGATTCTTTGATCGTAAGAAAATTACAATTTTTACAAGAAGTAGGATTGGGATATTTAGTTTTAGGACAAAAATCTTCTTCATTAAGTGGAGGAGAAGCACAGCGAGTAAGAATTGCAAATATTTTATCAAAGAAATTAGGAGATCGTTGTATTTACATTTTTGATACCCCATCAAGAGGCTTACATTTAAAAGATATTCCTGTTATTTTATCAGTATTTAGGAAGATAGTTGCAAAGCACAATACAATTTTAATCGCAGATAACAGAGAAGAATTATTTAACGAGTGTTTTAGAATTGAATTGTGAGATTATGAAAATAATAAAAGCAGAGTTAAATAATGCGAGTGAATTATTAAAAGCTCAAAAACAAGCATTTAGTAAAGTAAATGATTCAAATTCTGCTCCTTTAAAAGAAACATTGCAAGATATGAAAAAAAGAATAAAATCAAAAGATTGGATAATTTATTTGTGCTTGTCAAATAACAATATTATAGCCTGTGTTGAACTTCTTTTAAATCCTAAAACTAATAGTGCCTATTGTTATATTTTATTTTCCTTAGAAAAAGGAATAAGTATTTTATTTGCAAATAAAATAGCAAATTTATTAAAAAAACAAGAAATTAAGAAAGTTTATGCTAGAACTTGTACGGGTTCATCAATGTATAAAATATTTGAAAAATTTTATGCAAGATTAATGACTAAGTTAGAGTTAAAAGAGTTTTGGAAAATTTATAACGGAAAATTCGAAAAAAAAGAAAACAGAATTTATTTAATTAAAGAATTGTGATATATTTATGCAAGAAATAAAACCTTTAAATGAATATAGTGGAAAAAAGAAAAAGATATTCCTAGCTGGAGGAATATCTAATTGTAAGGATTGGCAATGTGAATTAAAAGATTATTTAAAAGATGAAGATGTTGTTCTATTTAATCCTAGAAGAGATAATTTTACTTTAAACAAAAAGAATTCAATGAAACAAATAGAATGGGAGTTTAATAGTTTCAAGAAATCAAATGCAGTGTCTTTTTGGTTTACCCATGAAACTCTATGCCCTATTACTCTATTTGAATTGGGAAAAGAATCTGAACTATCAATTCCTGTGTTTGTAGGAATAGATCCAAAATATGTAAGACGATTAGATTTAGAAATACAATTAAAGTTATTGCGTCCAGAAATCAAAATAGTTTATAGCATAAAAGATTTAGCCAAGCAATTAAAGAATTGGATTAGAACTAATTAATTTTTTTAATTTGTTTTTGTATTTGTCTTATTTCTTTTAAACAAGTTTTTATTATTGTTTTTCTTTTTAATTCATTTTCTTTTATTGTTAAATCTTTCCATTTGGATGTTTTTACATAGTTTAACAATTGTATGTTTGCAATCCAATGGTAAATCCACATTAGTTTTTTCCAATTTTTGGGCAATTTATTATATCTTGAATACCCCTTCAAAAAAGGTTTTAAATTAGAGTATATTTTATCAAAATTATATGCACTTTTAAATAAATCTTGTGTAGCACTTCCGGATCTACAAAATTCGAGGTCTATAACTCCAGTTATAAAAAAGTTATTATTTTTATTATTAACAATAACATTACTTAAAGCTAAATCTCCGTGACAAAATACCGGTTTAGTTTCTGTTTTTAATTGGTCTTTATATTTATTCCAAAATATTTTTTGTTCAAGTATAAATTTGGTAGTTATATAATTTTTATTTTTCAATTCATAGAATAATTTATTTATTCTTTTGCAGGTTAACACATAATAATCTTTTGTACCATTAGTTATTTTCAAATTTTTATCAAATTCGCCAAATTTATTAAAGGTTATTTGATGCATTTTTCCTCTTAGTTCTCCAAATTTGTAGAATAAATCGGCTTTGTTTAGTAACTTATTATATATTTCATTTAAACCTGTACCATCTAATTGTTTATATATTACATAGTTAACTGTTTTTAATTTTCCTATTTTAATAATTTCTCTTACAGGAATATGTTTTCGTTTTAATAAATTTACTGCTGACTTTTCTTTTTCTATTCTTTTAATTGAATTATTGATTTTTAATAGTTTTATTATAAGATTTAAATTATCTAATTTAACATCAAATGATCTATGGTTGTAACCTGATTTAAATTCACAAATAGTTATGCTATTATTTTTTGGATAATTTAA
>CAIWXP010000017.1 GCA_903916665.1 Candidatus Iainarchaeum sp.
GGATTGGGCAAGAAATAATTTAAAATTAAAACAAGAAAGAACAGAAGGGATAAGACCGCAACAACAGAACAGGAAAAGAGTAAAATTAGAACATAGACCAGGAACAAGAAGGCCTATGCCTTAATAAATTATTTTATATATAATGATTACTATGGATGAAATATTAAAAAATTTGAAAATTGCTGAAAAAGCTTGGATTAAGGCAAAGAAAGTTGCTGATTCATTAGTTAAACCTGGAAATACATTATTACAGGTTGCTGAAGAAGTTGATGAGAAAATTAAAGAAACTGCTGAAATTGCTTTTCCTATTAATATTTCTAGAAATAATGAAGCTGCACATTATTCTCCAAAAACTGATTGTACAGAAACTTTCAAGGAAGGAGATTTGATTAAAATTGATATTGGTACTCATTCTCAAGGTTATATTGTTGATGCTGCATATTCAATTGATTTAAGTAAAACAAAAATGCACCAAGAATTATGCATTGCATCAAAAGAAGCATTAAATAGCGCAATGAAATATATTCAAAAAGAAAAAGAAAATTCACAGTTTGGGGAAATAGGAAAAATCATTGAAGACACAATAAAAAAATACAATGGCTACAAACCAATTTATAATTTAACAGGACACAGCATGGAACAATATGATTTACATGCCGGAAAATCTATTTTTAACCATGCATCAAATAATAAAAATAAATTAGGTCAAGGAATATTTGCAATTGAACCTTTTGCAACCGATGGCTCAGGATTAATTAAGAACGGAGATTTTTGTTCAATATTTTCCTACGCAAACAGTACAACTAGATTACCCAATTGTAGACTATTAGCAGAAGAAGCTAAACAATTTAAATTACCTTTTTCAGAAAGATGGGTAGGCAAAAAAATGGAATTAAATCAAAAAAAATTGGCAATGACCAGTTTAATTAATTCTGGTTGTTTTAAAACACATCCCGTACTATTAGAAAAACAAGGATCCTTTGTTTCACAACACGAAAAAACAATCTACATAGATGAAAATAATAAAGTTCATGTATTTCCAGATATTGAATATTAGTGATAATAATGAAAGTCCAAGCTATTGAAGGCAAAATCAAAGGCTGTAAAGGTAGAAAATGTGAAGATGTTTGCTGTGATGATAATGCAGTAGTTGAATGGATTGGAGAATATTTAGCATATCACGATAATATTAAAGAACATTTACAAAAACAGGGAATAAAAATTCAGTTCAAGGATGATAGAGTTTACTTTACTCATTGTTCTGATGGGAAAAAATGTAAATTCTTAAAATATGCTTTAAACAAAACCATTGATCCTAGACCTATTGATTGTAAAATTTATCCTTTTGTTGTTGATTGGGACACAATAGATTTTGATAATAAAATTGTTAAACTATATTTTTGGGATAATACTTGTCCATTAGTTAAAAATAAAAAAATACCGTCAGAATTTAAAAAAGAAGTTGAACACATAATCAAAAGAGATTTTGCGCATTTATTTTGGGGCACAAAATTCAAAATTGAATTTGTTAATGAAGTATACAAACACAAATATTAATTATTTAATATAAATTCTTGCATCTACTATTATTGGTTTCTTAGTATCTGCTTCAATTATAACTGGATTTAAATCTATGAAAACGATTTCTTTATGTTTATGAGCAAATGCAATCAATTTACTTGTAAATAGCCAAAGCTTATTTATGTTTATTTTTGTTGTTACTGCTTTATTTTTTAATTCTAAAATTTGTTTTTCAAAATCTTTCTTTGTAATTGGTAAAACTCTAAATGACACATCTTTCAATTGCTCTGCAAACTTTCCACCTAAACCAATCATTAAAAGCTTACCAAACTTTGCATCCTCTTTAATACCAATAATTAATTCATCACCATAGATTTTTTCTTGAATAATTATTTTCTTTGACCCTAAAGCTTTTGCTCTTTTCAATATTAAAGGTTTTTGTTTAACAAATGCATTGTCAGATAAAAATTCAAATAAAGCACCTGATTTTACTTTATGAACTGCTTTATTAGAAATGATTTTAACAAAAATAGGATAATGACTTATTTCTAATTCTTCCTTAAATTCATTTAAAGTAAAAGAGTAAGAACTAACAACATCTAACACCTTAGATAACATTTCTTCTGATTTATATTCATCAACAACTTTTAAAACCATATTTTATATATTATCTTCACATATATAAACCTTTGGGACATTAAATAATTATGAAAGAATTAATAGAGAAAAATAACAAATATTACATTAAAAACGGATCCAAATTAGATAAGGTAGCAATCTTTACAGATCACTATTATTCTTTAAAACCTTACAATAAAGTACCATTATTAGAAATTGATGGCATAAGAATGCACCTAGTTAAAGATTTTAAAACCCCTTTAGACTATGCAAAGGAAATTATGAAAACAATTAAAATTAATCCCAAAGACATTGTTTTTGATACCTGTTGTGGATTGGGTTATTGGGCAATAGAAGAATCAAAATTTGCAAATAAAATTATTACCTGTGAATTAAAAAAAGAAGTATTAGAATTAGCTAAATTAAACCCATATAGTAAAGAATTGTTTAATAAAGAGAAAATACAAATAATTAATAGAAATTGTTTCAATCAAATACAAAAATTCAAAGACAAAGAATTTGATATTGTTATGCACGACCCCCCCACTATTTTAATTGCCAATGAATTATACTCATTAGAATTTTATAAAGAAGTATTTCGAGTTTTAAAACTCAATGGAACACTCTTTCATTACATTGGCCAAGTAGGGGTACACAAAGGAAGAAAATTTAATATTGAAATTGAAGAACGATTAAAGCAAACTGGTTTTAAAAATTGTAAATATATTGAAAAACTACAAGCAA
>CAIWXP010000018.1 GCA_903916665.1 Candidatus Iainarchaeum sp.
AAGAATAATTTAAAATATTTGAGGGGAATATATGTTTAATAAATTGTTTTCTATTTTGGTAATAGTTTTTGGTTTTTTATTTGTTTTAAATTTGGTTCATGCAGATCCTGTTTTTGCTGGTGGAGATGGTTCACTAGCAAATCCCTATCAAGTTACAGATTGTTATAATCTAAATATAGTTAGAACTCAATTGGATGCAAATTTTATTTTAGATAATAATATTGATTGTTCCGATACTAACACATGGAATGATGGTTTGGGATTTGAGCCAATTGGAGATCCAAATGCTGATCCTGCAACAGTTTTTACTGGTTCATTTGATGGTAGAGGACATGTAATTTCTAATTTATATATTAATATACCAACTGGGAGCCAAGGAGGAGTAGGTTTATTTGGTGAAACAAAAAATGCAACTATTAAAAATGTTGGTTTAGTAGATGCAAATATTACTGGTGTTGATTGGGCCGTTGGTGCATTGGTAGGTTTTGATTATAATTATAGCACAATAGAAAATTCCTATGTTACAGGTAATGTTACAGGTGCAAATAGATTAGGTGGATTAGTTGGTGCAAATCAAAATAATTCAATAGTTGAAAATAGTTATTCTGATGTTAATGTTGTTTCTAGAGCCGGAGGTAGTGGATTAGGTTGTTTAGTTGGATATCAAGATAATGGTGCACAAACAAATAATTCTTTCTATGATTCTAATATTTGTAATTTACCAGATAATAGTTTAGGGACAACAGAAACAACAGAACAAATGCAAACAGAAAGTACATTTACTGATGTTAATTGGAATTTTGATTCTATTTGGGATATTAATTCAGAATTAAATAATGGTTATCCATTTTTAAGATTACAAAATCCATTGGCAATTTCTTTTGTAGATCCAACAACAGAAAATGGGGCAAGATTATTTTATGATGTAAATGTTTTTGATTTAAATGTTTCATCAAACTATACAAATCAATATTCAATTACAAACGATTTAAACAACTCTTTAGTTTTGTGGTTGAGAGGAGAGAATAGTGCAGCAGATGATAGTTCCTATCATAATACTGGAACAGCACATAATATTACTTTTGAACAGGCAAAATTAGGTTTGGGATTTACTGTTAGAAATGAATCTGATTCCTATGTTGAAGTACCAGATAATAATTCTTTGAATCCAACAAATGCATTAACAGTATCTGCATGGATAAAGGCAAATTCTTGGAGAGAGTCTGCTTATCAAGGAACAATTGTTGGAAAAGATGATTGGAATAATGGCGGGGCATCTGCAGGATATGTTTTAAGAGCAGGAAATAATGGTGAACTTTCCTTTGCTTTAAGCAATCCCGGATCTGGGCCATCCTGGCCAGAAGCAACAACTTCTTCAATAATGTCAACAGGACAATGGTATCATGTAGTAGGAACATTTGATGGTTCACACATAATTATTTATATTAATGGTGCTGAACGAGGTGGTTTTAATTATACTTTCCAAATGAATCCTTCAAGATATCCATTGATGGTTGGAAGAGACCCATTTGCTTCGGATTCTGGTTATAGGACTTTTGATGGTTCAATTGATGATGTTCAAGTTTATAATAGAGCATTATCTGCAGGTGAAGTAAGCGCATTATATGATGCAAGTTTAAATAATTATGATGTAAATTTCCCTAGTTTATTGCCA
>CAIWXP010000019.1 GCA_903916665.1 Candidatus Iainarchaeum sp.
AATACCTATGATATTAATCTAGACCCTGTTGAAGCAGATATTGGTTTTGAATGTTTAGAACAAAGTTGTAGTCTTGGAAAAACAAAATTAAATGAAGGAGTTGCTACTTTAGATGCTAATTTTCCGCAATGTTATAATGGATATATAGTTGCAAAAGCAGATGGTTATGCTAAAAAAAGATATTTATTTTCAACAAATAGTCTTAATAGTGCAGATGTTGTTTTGGATAAACTTTATGATATTAATATTAGTCTAAAACTTGATGGACAGAATACATCTGATTTGGGGATAATTAGTTTTGTTTCTGATGAAACCACTACTGCAGTTTCTTGGCCTAGCCAAAAATCTGTTAAATTAAGTGCTGGAGACTATGCTATTAAAGTTTATGTCTATAGAAATGCTAGTATATCTATTCCTGCTACTAATCAACAAAAATGTGTTGAAGCAACTAAATCAGGATTATTAGGATTATTTGGTGCAACAGAAGAAAAATGTTTTGATATTAATATCCCTGGACAAATATTATCTAATGCAATTGCTGGTGGCGGAAAAACACAGGATTATTTTGTTGAATCTATGCTTGAAAAAGGAAATCTTGAGATAGATGTCGATGGTTTACCTGTCCCTAAAACATTAGATGACATACAAACAAATTATAATTTATTGGAGGTTAAATCAGTTTATACTGAGTTTAAAGATGAATAAAAATTTAATTAAAGAGATTAGAATTACTTTGTTAGTTGTAATTTTAATTATACAAATTAATTTTGTTTTAGGAGTGGCTACAACAACTCAATCTTCTTTTCAAGGAGGGAATGGTGCAACCAATTGGGGATTTTCAGGAGTTCAATATACTAGCCCCGGAAGTTATCAGACATTTTCTCAGCAATATGCAAGTGTTTATTGGCCAATTTTAGGAGATAGAGAAAAATGTGAAGCACAATCTGATTTTTTGATTTTTATTCGTCCAGGAGGATGTTCTCCAAGTGTTGTAAGAAGTGATTTATTAGAAGAACAAAATGTTCCTGTATTTTGTAAAATAGATGTTGTTAAATTAAATCCCCTTGTAGATATTAAACAATTAAAATCAGTTAAATTTACAGGAGACTTTGGAAAATATGTTGCAGGAGTTAATTTTCATCCTAATGCAGAAGCTGTTTCTAATGGATATAATTCATTAGAAAATCCACTGATAAATGATGCTGGTTATGTGGTTGTTGTTTTAAAAAGAATTCAAGCAGAAAAAGATATGCCTGATTCTGTTGTAGTTAATTTAACAGGTGTTTTGCAATATGATGCAAGTAATTTTTTTGGTCCAGGACAACAGAATTATTATTTAAATGTAGTTAATAATCAAAATTGGAGTTTGGATGATAATTATAAGGAAAATTCTTTTTTTCAGGGAAGAGGTTATTTGAAATTAGATGCTATTCAGAATGGGAAAGCATATGTTTCTGTTTATAAAGATAAAGATACAAAATTAACAAGTTTCGAATTAGAGCAAGGAAAAACTTCTAGTGTATATTACATGCCTGGATTTTATTGTAGAGCAGGAATAAGTTTAAGATTAGATGATTTAACTGGAAAAGTTAATAAAGTTACTTTAGAAGTTGATGATAATCAATTATCTCTTGTGCAAGGAGAATATTTCTTAGATAATATGTGCAAGGTAAATAGTATTGCCATTAGCAATCCGGATACCACAACTGGAGACAGAGATAAGTCAGTTAGTATTACTTGCAGTGGGCAGAGTACTATTTTAAAATATAAAGAAGGTACCAAAGGAAATAAGATTATAACCAATACAGGAGAATATTCAAATGGAAATTTAGTTTTAAATGAGACCCAACAGAATGTTTTTAATCAGGCAAAAAAATATGCAGAGGATATTGATGCATTTTATGGAAGTGCTGCAAGTGATACAGGAGAAATATTTTCTGCAAAAGCATATTATGAATTAGGAATTTTAGCAGATAAACTTAAACAAAATGCAACTGCTCAGGAAATTTTTTCAAAAATAGTTGCTAATTATCCAAATA
>CAIWXP010000020.1 GCA_903916665.1 Candidatus Iainarchaeum sp.
AATTTGCTTTTCCATGTTCTTCAATACTTGATTCCTTAAATAAACGTAATTTGTTGGCAGCCAATACTGTATTTTCTGCTTCTAACATATCTTTAATTCCAATTTTCTTTTTAACATCTACCATATATTGTTTTGAATCTGCAACCATGGAAATATTTTGCCAAATTTGTTCCATATTCATTCCCGAAACTCTTTGTATTTTCTGGAATAATTCTGAATCTTTTAAATTATCTTCTAGCAATTCTAATTTATCTTTTTTTGCAGAATACATCATTAAATCTAATAGTCCACCTTCTGCTTCAGGGTCTGTAATCCAATGTTTTTTAACCTCTGTTAATTGAGTTAATCTTCGCACTCTTTTTAATGACCCTTCAAATCTAATTGGTCTTGAAACTGTAATAATATCTGTTGCTTTGAACGATGTACTTGGAACTCCCAAATCATTTACAACTCTATCCCATACTGAGTATGCAGAATCTCCGTGAATTGTTCCCATTACTACATTTCCTGCAGCACCAACTCTCATGGCCTCGTATAAAACTTTAGCTTCTAAACTTCTAACTTCACCAATTATTATACTTGAATCTCCCAATCTTAAACCAACTCTCAATGCTTCATCAGGAGGCACTTCAATTCCAACTTTTGAAACACTTATTGCACTTTGTGTTTTTAATCTTTGAACATTAAAACCAATATTTTTCAAATATATTCCTGGCAATTCCAAAGTATCTTCTTGGCAAATAATTCTTGCATTCTGTGGAATTTCCAACATCAATGCAGTCATCAAAGATGTTTTTCCAGAACCTCTAGATCCTGCAACCATCATTGTTGATTGCATATCAACGAAAAAAGATAACATACCCGCACTCAATGAATTTATTCCATTGGCTTCAATTAATTGAGGCAATGTCCAAGGAGTATTTTTATGCAATCTAAATGCAAAGGCAAAACCATCAGGACTTAGAGGTGGTCCAATAACAGCAACTCTTGTATCAAAATCAGGCAAATCATAGTCCAAAACAGGATGTGCTTCATCAAAAGGTCTTCCAGATTCTGCACGCATTTTTGATATAATACTTTTTGCCTCATCAACCGAGTATAAAATATTTGTTTTACATTCTCCAAATTTACTATGAATTAATTTTATTGGTTTTGAACCTATTGGCGAATCAATGTAAATATCAGTAATATTTCTATCTTCCAATAATAATTCTAAAATTCCATAACCAACTGTGTAACGAGTAACAATTTCTGTTAGTGCTTCTTGCTCATCCAATGTCAAAGGAACTTTATATGCTTTAGCAACTCCTTTTACTGTTGACAAAAAAACTCTTTTAAAATAATCTTTTGTATTTGCACCAATACTTGATGATGCATTTGCAGGCCTATATTCAGAAACAATTTCTTTTGTTTTACTAATTACAAAATATTTATCTGGAGTTAAAGTATATTCTGGGGGATTAATTAAGTACCAATATTCTATTTGATCAGGGTGCTTAAATATTTGCACATTAGAATCTTTAACCATGTACTCATCAACTAATTGTAATTGTGCAGTTTCTCCAAATAACAATCTTGATCCAATAAACGAAGGTTTAATTTCTGCATTAAAAATAGTTCTATATAATTGACTTGTATCTGGAATGTGTGTTAAATCTTGTAAATATTGTTTTGTTTGAGAAATTATTGTTGTGTTTTCCATTTTTTTAAAAATATAAATCAGGGTATCCAAATAAGGTATTGCTCCTTTTTGATAACCTTCTGGCATTTTTGCTAATCTTAATTTTTCTTTTTTTAATTCGTCTTGAACAGTTAAATAGGCAAATATTGGATCATAGGCTAAAAATTCATGGGCTACTTTTACCAAAGTTGAATGTCTTGAAGCAGTATATTGTTCATTAACTTCTTGTCCATCACTTAAATGTTCTGGCCCCCAAACTCCTTGTTGCTCAAAATCTAATAATAAATCTGCAATTTCTGCAATTAATTTTGTTTGGTTTTCATCATATACTCTTTCATATACATCTGCCAAAACAATTAAATCTGGCTTATCAGTTTCGGCTACACTACAAACATGCAATCTACAGGCTTTATCCTCAGCTAAACTTGCAGAATAAACACAATTTTTACAATTAAATACTAAATGTTTCTTTTCATTAATAGATTTTAAAACAGTATTTCCAACTTTATATCCACCAATAATCATGAGACCACCAAATCTTAATTATATATATATCTATACTTTTTAAATGTTTCTTATATATACCATATATGTTATATCATTAGTGATAATTATGCCAGGAACAAAACCAAAGCCATTAGCAAAAAAACTTACTTTACAACAAAGGTT
Organism: Candidatus Iainarchaeum sp.; assembly: GCA_903916665.1. Lineage (GTDB taxonomy): Archaea > Iainarchaeota > Iainarchaeia > Iainarchaeales > 0-14-0-20-30-16 > 0-14-0-20-30-16. The sequence continues at coordinate 2,351 of CAIWXP010000020.1, forward strand.
AAATTACCCTACAATAAGACATTTAGACTTAAATCAAACACAAACATTTCATGAAAGACTAATTGTTGGTGAAAAAACTACTTCGGATAGATTGCCACAAGAACATTTTCAAAAAGGTAAAGAATATGAATATATTGATCCTGAAGGAATTATTGGTAGTTTGGCAACTTTAGATTTTGGAGAAATAATTCCTGAAGTTAGTGAAAGAATTTTAGGTAGATTAAATATTTCTAATGATTTGAAAAGATTGATTCTATCTGAAAAAGGATTTCTTATTGATGGTGCTGGAACAATATATCAAAATAATGGTTTAGCAACAAAAATGTTTGAGAGATTGGAAATTATGGCAAGAAAAAGAGGTATGAAATTTCTTTTATTAATTTCTAGGAACCCAATAACAGGAAAAATTTGTGAAGCACAACATTGGAAAAAATATATAACTCCAAAAGATATTTATTATTTAAAAATACTGTAAAGATTATTCTTCTTTTTCAACACTATAATAGGTTTCTTTTTTTGATTTCTTTTGACCAAAATCAAATTTTCGACCAAAAAACAAAACAAGCACAACCAAAAGCCCAATAAAACCTAACGCAATATACAATGTCCAATTAGTATTTGTTTGTAAATTAGTGTCAGTTAATTGAGCTATTTTTGCAAAATAAATTGCATCAACAAAATTATTTGAGTCATAGGCATCCTTTGCTTTATAAAATTCTAGTTTATTAGTTGATTGGCTAGATGCGGCATAGGTGATTTCATTTGATGCTTTATTTTTCATTCCATCATAATATAAATTCAAAGAATTAGTTAAATCATCAATGTTATTAAAAAAATCATCAAACATACTAATATCAAATTCTTTTAAACTTAGTTTTGATTCTTTATCTAAATTTACTAATTTATTTGTTGCAGTAGATAATTTATTTTTAAAACTTGTTAAGTTTGTTTGACTAAATCCAAAATCAATTCCAAATTTCTTTACCGCATCATAGTGATCAGAAGTTAATTCTAATTCTAAATTAGAATAGGTTTGCCACAAATTATCTAGCCTTTTCTTATAATCAGAATATTTATTTATTATTTTATTAATATCTTGCATTTTTATATTTTGTGATATCTCTATCGCGTTCCCAAAATTGATTTGCACATTTTTATATTTATTTAAATTATCTAATGCGCCCATATAATCTCCAGAATCAACTGATTTATTAATTAAATAGGCTATTTTTTGCAAATCATTGGAATACTCTTGATTTACATCTAAAATTTTAGAATTTGATTCTAATTCTTTTGTTTTACTACTCATTTCAGATAATAATTCTAATACTGCATCATCTATATTTTTTGTTTTTAATTTAATGGACTGTAAAACTACAATTGCCTCTTTTATTTTGCCAGAATTAAATAAAACTTCTGCTTCGTTTAATTTTGAATCAACAAAATTAATATCAAAATTATTTGAAATATCTAAATTATAATCTTGTTGTAATTTTGCCAATATTTGAGTATAATTGTTTCTAGTATTTATTATACCCTCTCGCAAAGAATTATAGTTAGTAGTATAGATTTGAGAAATATTATAATCCGAAATTAAAGTATCTACTTTTTGTTCCAAATCAAATAATTGTTTTTCTTTTTGAACATTATTTGAAATTGATTTTATTTGGGTTAATTCATTCAATAGGTTATCTATAACATATTCTGAAACAGTATCTAAATTTTTCAATTGAATTATTTTGTTATATATCGTTTCATATTGTTGTTCAAAATTTTGATCTGCAGAAACAGTTAATAAATATACAAAATTCTTTTGTTCTAGCCCAAACAAATTAATATTTGAATATGGTATCTTCGAATCATAGTTTACAGAATAATTTTGACCGGAAACTTCTCTTAGAAGAATGGTATTTACTGTTGTAAAATCAGGATAATATAAATAGTATTTTATATTATTTAGAGGGTAATAAATGGTATTTTTAATATTTAGATCATAACTATATTTTAATTCTGTTAAATTAGTTTCTACATCAGTTAAACTCAAATTTGAAGTTATAGGCGCATCTAATAAATAATTAACATTAACACACTCTTCCGCATTAGTTATATTATTAAATATTAAATTTAATTTATCATCAATTATTTTTGAAATTATGGGCATAGAATCAAATGCAGAAACATTAATAATTTTATTACTATTTATTGGCAAATCTAATAAATAGTTTAATTCTGATTGCACAGGTATACAAACCTTTGTTTCTAATATTCCAGAAGTAGAATTAACGGTTAAATTTACTATGGTTGTTTTAGGAGTTAGATTCTTAAAATTA
>CAIWXP010000021.1 GCA_903916665.1 Candidatus Iainarchaeum sp.
AAATTAAATAAAGATATGAATGAAAATAATAAATCTGTTTTGGTATATGGGGACTATGTTTTGAAGTATAAATCAAAATTAGGTTTAGGAGAAACACAGGAAATATCTGTTTATGATGTAAATAATAATATTCAAATAAATAAAACAGTTATTATTGAATATAGCGATAAGAATTGGCAATATAATACGGATGAAAATGGAAAAGTTATTTTTATTCCAATATATGAAGGAACCTATAAATTGGCAGTGCCCTATCCAGAAGAAAGAGTATCTGGAGAATTTAATGTTATAAAAGATTATGTAAGTAGTAATAGTGATTTTGTTGAAATAGTAAGTAGCGATAAAACAGCTGGGATGAGTTCAACAACAAAAACAACATTGATTGTTTCTGGATCTGTTGTTTTATTATTAGGATTAGGTGTATTATTATACTTTTTGTTAAAACCTAAAATAACTGGGCCCTATGAATTTAAGCCAGTAAATTAATTATTTTAATTCTAATTTTTGTTGTTTGTTTTCACCAAAGGTTGTTACTTTATTTCTGCCGGTTTTTTTAGATTCATACAATGCATCATCGGCCAAAGAAATTAATTTTTCAACAACTTTTTTATCTATTAATTTTGTTGTTTGATTTAAATGTTTCAAAGTAGATACGCCTAAACTAGCAGTAACTGTTATTTCTAAACCATTTGTTATATAGCAAGTTTTGGAAATTATATTTTCTCTAATTCTTGCAGCAATAATTTGTGCATTTTCTAAAGTAGTATTTGGTAAAACAATAATAAATTCTTCTCCTCCCCAACGAACTGCTAAATCTCTTGCACTATTGGGTCTAGAAGTAGTTCTAACTCTTGTTAATATTCTTTGAGAGATTTGTCTTAATACTAAATCCCCTGCATCATGACCATAGGTATCATTTATTTTTTTAAAAAAATCAATATCAATCATAATTACAGAAACATTTTCTGGTTTCTTCATTAAAATTTCTTTTAATTCAAAATCAAATTCTTTTCTTGTTATTAATGAAGTTAATTTATCAAATCTATTGTACATCATTTGCGAAACACTACTAAATACTGTTCCTAAAAACATCATTGTATCTCTAATATTAACAATTCTTCTTTTTGTTTTTTCCAATGTTAAATTAGTTCCACAAAAAGTTATTACTCCGATTCTAATTATATCTCCATCCTGTTGTTCGATATAAACTGGAATAATAATTTTATTGCCATAGAATTTTGTTTTTAAGTCATCTGTTTTTGCCTTAATATCTCCAATGTGATTTGAGAATATATATTTTTTTGTATAATCTAAATAAACAAAATCTAAATTCTCCAATGCTAGGTTTTCTTCGGTTAGGTCTTTATTTTTTGTATCTCCCAAAATATTTGATTTAATAAAACTATCTCCAGATTTGTGGTAAAAGGTAATAGTCTCTGCTTTGGGAAACTCTTTGGCTATTTCTAAAATATACTCAAAAACACTAATGAATTTGGTATTTTGTAACCGAAGATACTTGTACAACAATAAATATAATTTTTTAAAATTCATGAAATCGCCTTTCAGCTATAAAATATAACTTTAAAATTAGGATTTAATATAAGTTATAGGCTTATATTTAAATAATTTGCTATTTTTGGAGGCAACCTTTATATAGGTTTGCTCAGAATAAATATATAATCTAATTTCTATCACACTATTGTGGGGGATCTTTTTGGCAGTTTTTGATATTACTAAACACTTTTTGGTACCGAAACATCTAATTTTAACAAAAGAAGAGGAAGAAGTACTCTTAAAAAAATATAATATAACTAAGGCTGAATTGCCCAAAATTAAGAATAGCGATCCAGCAATAACACAATATAAACCTAAGCAGGGAGATATTGTAAAAATTGATAGAAGATCTGTTTATGGCGATTCTATAAAATACTATAGAGTTGTGGTATAAGTAGGCCTGGGTGGTTATGATGGGACAAGGCTGGGAATTAATTAAAGCTTATTATAAAGAAAACAACGCAATTCAACAAAATATAGATTCTTATAATCAATTTATATTTGATAAAGTACCTAAAATTATTCAAGAAAATTCATCTATATTATCAAGAGTTGAAGATGTTGAAGTAAGATTAAATAATATACAAATTTTACATCCTCAATTGGTTGAAGAAGATGGATCAAGAAGAACTGATTTTTTTCCAATGGAAGCTCGTTTAAGAGATAAAACATACACGGCTCCTTTGTTTGCAGATATTGAATTATACAGAAAAGGTGTTTTGCAAGACACTAAAAGAACAGCAATTGGTGAATTACCAGTAATGTTAAAATCAAAATTGTGTAATTTGTGTGGATTAAAAGAAGATGACCTAATTAAAGCAGGAGAAGATCCTAAAGATTTAGGTGGCTATTTTGTTGTAAATGGTGTTGAAAAGGTTTTGGTAAACCAAGAAGTTTTGGCATCAGATAAGATTATGGTTTCAATGGATGGTAATAAAGCAATTTCAGAAGTGCTTTCTACAAGGGGGGCATTTAAAGGAAAAGTTAAATTAGTTAGAAATCCAAATGGAATTTTAGAAATAAGTTTTCCATCAAGTCCTAAGAAATTAAAATTCTTTGTATTATTAAGAGCATTGGGATTCAAAGTAAAAGAAGAATTCATTAATGCATTTGAAAAAATACCAGAAGTACAAAATGATGTTCTATTAAACTATTCTAGATTAAGTTTAGAAAGTGAAGAAGAAGCATTGGATCAAATTGGAAAGTATGTTGCTCCTGGTCAAATATTAGCCTATAGATTAAAGAGAACCTACGAAATTATTGATAACTTTTTATTACCTCATATTGGTCAAAGTGAAGATAAGAGAAACTTGAAAGCCTATTACCTAATTGGAATGGCACAGAGAGCTATTGAATTGTCCTATGGCATGAGAGAAGAAGATGATAGAGATAGTTATCATAATAAAAGAGTGGAATTATCTGGTAAATTATTGGAAAGAGAATTCATGCAAGCTTTCAATTATTTTATTAATGATATTAAATTCCAAATTGATAGAAATATTGTTAGAAGAAGAAGATTAAAGATTAATACAATTATTAGACCCGATGTTATTACAGATAGAATAATGTTTGGAATGGCAACAGGAACTTGGGCAGGAAAATTAACCGGTGTAAGTTCATTTTTCACAAGATATAATTTTATGAATCCCATTATTGAATCAAGAAAAGTAAAATCTACTTTAGATAGTTCAAGAGAAAATTATGAAGCAAGATCTGTACATGGAACAGCATGGGGAAGAGTTTGTCCAATTGAAACACCGGATGGACCAAATTGTGGATTGATTAAAAATCTAGCAATAATGGCAAGAGTAACAACAGATTATGAGGGCAATGATTTAGAACCTCTATTAAGAAAATTGAATGTTTACGAGAAGTGATGTTGTTATGGCAAAGTTGATAATTTCATAAAAAATTGAAATTATGCAACATATGCCACAAAACAGGTGTGAATTTTATGGCAAGCGATAAAGCAAAAATTTATTTAGATGGTAAATTAATTGGATTTCATAATGATCCTCAGAATTTAATTGTTAATTTAAAAGATCAAAGAAGACATGGTCAATTGGATTCATTAATTAATATTGGTTACAAAGAAGATACTAATGAAGTATATATTAATACTGGAGCAGGAAGATTACAAAGACCTGTTATAACTTTGAAAGATGGAAAACCAATATTAACTCAAGATCACATAACAAATATTCAAAGTGGAAAAATAAAATTTGATGACCTATTAAAAAAAGGAATTGTTGAATACATAGATGCAGATGAAGAAGATAATTTATATATTGGAACAAATGCAGATCATTTGACAAAAGAACATACACACATCGAATTGGAACCTGCAAGTATTTTTAGTTTTGTTACTTCTTTAACACCATTTGTTCAACACAATTTAGCAACCAAAGCATTGCACGGAGCAAAAATGTGTAAACAAGGAATTGGTTTTATTGGACCAAATCATCACTTGAGAACAGATACAGAATATTATAATTTATATTATCCACAAAAACAATTAGTAAAAACAAAAATGTCCGATGTTATGGGCATCGACGATCGTCCTATTATTCAAAATTTTGTTGTTGCAATTATTCCCTATTATGGTTATAATACTCAGGATGCAATTGTAATAAATAAAGGTGCTGTTCAAAGAGGATTAGGAAGAACTGTTTATTATAGAACCTATACTGAAAGAGAAGTTACCTATCCTGGTGGGCAAAAAGAAATATTTTCTATCCCAACAGAAACTACTAAAGGATATTTAGGTGAAGATGCCTATAAAATAATTGGTTTAGATGCATTACCTGAAACAGAAAGTTACGTTGATAGAAATACTGTTTTAATTGCAAAAATTGCACCTCCTAGATTTATGGATAGTTTACCAGCTCTAGGATTAGTTGAAGATAAATTTGAAGATAAATCATTTTTTATAAAAAAGAATACTGAAGGATATGTTGATAAAGTATATATTTCAAGTTCAGGAAATGAAAGATTATTAAAAGTAAAAATAAGAACACAAAGAATTCCAGAAAATGGAGATAAATTTTCTTCAAAGCACGGACAGAAAGGTGTTGTTGGAATGTTGGCAGAAGAATGTGATATGCCCGTTAGTGTTAATGGAATTATTCCAGATTTATTATTAAATCCAACATCAATTTCATCAAGAATGACAATTGGAGATTTATTGGAAGCATTATCTGGTAAGGCAGCATGTTTAAGAGGAAAAGAAGTGGATGGAACTCCTTTTTCAAATGAAGAACCGGATGATATTAAAAAGAATTTAATTGATGCAGGATTTAGACCCGATGGCTATGAAACATTCTATGATGGTACAACTGGACAATTAATCCAAGGAGAAATTTACGTTGGAGTAATTGCATACAGAAGATTATACCACATGGTAAAAAATAAAATGCAAGCAAGAGCTAGAGGACCAGTACAATTGTTAACTAGACAACCCACTGAAGGAAAAGAAAAAGAAGGTGGATTGAAGTTTGGTGAAATGGAATCAGATTGTTTGGTTGGCTATGGTGCAGCAATGTTATTGAATGAAAAATTAGTTGAAGATTCTGATAAAGTTGTTTTGCCTGTTTGTAGTGACTGTGGAATTATTGCTATTGATGATAAAGTACAAGGAAAATTATATTGCCCAAGTTGTAATGGCTATTCAGTTATTGAAGTTTCAATGCCCTATTCATTTAAATTATTTTTAGATGAATTAAAATCTATTGCAATATATCCTAAAATAAAAATAAAAGATTTGGCTTGAGTGGTGGGATAATGTTTAAGAGAATTGGTGCTTTAAAGTTAGGTGTTTACTCACCCGAACAAATTAGAAAAATGTCAGTTATAGAAATCAAAACATCTGATCTATATGATAAAGATGGATTTCCTATTGAAGGAGGGTTAATGGATCCTCATTTAGGTATTGCAGATAGAGGAAGACGTTGTAAGACCTGTGGTCAAACCGTTGAAAAATGTGTTGGACACTTTGGTAGATTAGAATTAGTTAGACCTGTAATACATGTTGGTTTTTTTAAGAAAGTAGATTTTTTAGTAAATACTACCTGTAGAAATTGTGGTAAATTATTATTCTCAGATGCAGAAATTGAAACATTGAGAAATAGAGATTCTGATGTTGAAGAATTGCATAGAGCAATGTTGGTAAAAGCAAAAGGAAAAACAACTTGTCCCTATTGTGCAACACAAAAATTAATAACTAAATTAGATCCTCCAACAAATTTTTACACAATTGAAAAAGAAGAAGGAGTAGATAAATTAACAAGATTATTTCCAAATCAAATTAGAGAATGGTTTGTTAAAATACCTACCAATGATTTAGAAAAAGTTGGAATGAAAAATGTTAGACCAGAATGGTTTATTTTAACAGTATTTCCAATTCCTCCTGTAAACGTTCATCCACCAATAACATTGGATAATGGATTAAAATCAGAGGATGATTTAACCTATAAATTATCTGATATTGTTACAGTTAATAATAGATTAAGAGATAACATAAATGCAGGAACTCCGCAATTAATTATTGAAGATTTGTGGATGCTATTGCAATACAATATTACAACCTATATTAATAATAATTCTCCTGGTGTCCCTCCTGCAAAACACAGATCAGGAAGACCATTAAAAACAATTATACAAAGAATAAAAGGTAAGGGCGGAATAATTAGAAATAATCTAATGGGAAAAAGAGTTAATTATGCTGCAAGAACAACAATAACTCCAGATATGTTTATTGGTGTTGATGAAATTGGATTACCAAAAGAAATTGCAGACACATTAACAATAAAAGAAAAAATAACAGATTATAATTTAGAATTATATAAAGAAATGTTACAAAATAAAAATGTAATAAAATATGTAATTAGACCCGATGGTTCAAGAAAAAAAGTTAGTGCAGAATTAAGAGAACAATTGTTAGTAGATTTAGCACCAAAATATATTATTGAAAGATCTCTAATAGAAGGAGATTATGTGTTATTTAATAGACAACCAACTTTACATAAAGGTTCTATTATGGCACATAAAGTAAAAATTACAAATGGAAATACATTTAGAATGAATGGATCTTCTACTCAGCCTTACAACGCAGATTTCGATGGAGATGAAATGAACGTACATGTTCCTCAAACTCCCGAGGGTATAATGGAAACAAAAGAATTAATTTCTTTAAAACAACAATTAATTTCTCCAAGATCAGGGGACCCTGCAATAGTATTAATGGAAGATGCAATTGCTGGAACATTTATGTTAACTTTTCCAACAATGAAAATATCTAGAGATTTGGCAATGCATTATTTCCATATAATGGGATTAGAAAATATAATTTTACCAAACAATGGTGACGAATATACAGGAAAAGAAATATTTAGTGCATTATTACCAAAAGATATTAATATGACTTTTGAATCGGCAGAAATTTCAGGAATATTAAAATCAATTAATCCTGAAAATCCAGTGTATAAAATAATTAAAAAAGAATTAGTTGTTAATATCGAAAATGGAATATTAAAATCTGGTTGTTTTGGTGTTTGTGGTGTTGGAAAAAAAGGTGCAAAAATTGTACAAGAAATTTATGATAGACACGGACCAGATGCTGTAATTGAATTCTATAATAAATTAGGAATTATAGCTTCTGATTTAGCAACAAGATATGGATTAAGTTTAGGTTTAAGAGATTATAATTTACCAGAAAGTTTTGAAGGTTTTAAAGAAAGTAAATTAGATGACTTCTTTAAAGAAACAAGAAATTTTGAAAAAAAATATAAAGAAGGAAAGTTAGAAAAGGTTCCTGGTAAAAGTATTAAAGAATCTTTTGAATATTACATGATGAGAAGTGGAGCAATTTGTAAAGATGATATTGAAAAATATATCTTAAATGAAAGAATTGCAGATTTATTTTGTGATAAACCAATCTATGGTGCTTTGGTATTAGCATTATCTGGTGCAAAAGGTTCTAGTGTAAATTTAACAAATGTTGCAGGACTTTGGGGTCAGGTAGCAGTAAGAGAAAAAAGACCCTATAGAGGATTTTCACAAAGAGTATTACCAATGTATAAAAGAGGAGATGAAGGTCCATTAGCAAGAGGTTTTGTAACAAAGAATTTTTTGAAAGGATTATCTCCAAGAGAAACTTTTTTCCACGCAATGGGTGGTAGAGAAGGAGAAGTAGACACAGCGGTTGCAACAAAAGTATCAGGATATTTGTATAGAAGAGTTTCTAATGCAATGAGAGATATAATTGTTTTCCAAGATAGAAGTGCAAGAACAGTTGATAATAAATTAATACAGTATAAATATGGTGATGATGGTTGCTATACTCAAAATACAAATAGAGGACTATTGTTTACTGATTCAAGATTGAGACACATCTTGGAAAAGATGGATAATTAACGGTGATGATATGCAAGAATTACCAACTTATATGACTAAAAAAATAAATGATTTTGTAGAAAAAAATGCATTAACAGGAAGAAGAAAAGAAAAATTTTTAGAATCTTGTGATGCATATTATGAAGAAAATCAAGTTCCTATCTATGAGCCTGTTGGAATATTAACTGCACATAGTATGTGTGAACCAGCAACTCAGATGACATTGAGAACAAAGCACTACGCGGGTGCTGCCGAAGTTTCTGTTGGATCAGGAATAAAAAGATTGGAAGAATTAGTGGATGCAAGAAATAAAACAAAATATCCAGTTATGACATTATTTATTAGAGAAGGATTGAAGACAGATAAAAATTCAATGGAAAATTATTTGAAACAAATAATTTACAAAAAGTTTTCTGATATTGTAACAATAAAAGAAAATTTAGAAAAAACAAGAATAACTGTTATATATGATACAAAAACTTTGAATGAATATAATTTGAAAAAAGAAGATTTGTATAAAACATTAAAAGGAATATTAAAATTAAGTGTAATTGTAGAAATTGAAAATGGTTTTGAAGTTTCATTTAAAGAACAAACATTATTAACAGTAAGAAAATATTTTATGAAGTTATTAGATTTAGGATTTATTGGTATAGTTGGAATTCAAGATGCAATAATTGCTGATGAATTTGGCGAAACAGTAATAAAAACTCAAGGATCAAATTTAAAAGATATTTCTGGTTTAGAATTTGTTGATGTTTATAGATCTTACACCAATGATATTTTTGAAATATATAAAGTATTTGGAATTGAATCTGCAAGAGAATTATTAGTAAGAGAAATTGCAGAAGTATATAAAAAATCAGGAATTCCTGTTGATCTAAGACACATATTACTTTTAGTGGACGCAATGTGCTACGATGGTGAAGTTTTAGGTGTGGTAAGAACTGGTATTATTAGTACTAAGAAAAGTCCATTTGCAAGAGCTGCATTTGAACAAACCGAAAAAGTTTTATTTAACTCTGCATTGTACGGAGAAGAAGAAGAATTTGAAGGTGTTGTTGAGAATGTAATGGCGGGTCTTCCAATAAATATTGGTGTTGGAAGAGTTAATTTAGAAATGGATTTTACAAAAATACCTAGAGACAAAGATAATCCTGCGGCAGTTTTAAAAAAGAAAGCAGCAGAAATTAAAGTTGCAGGCTCAAAAACATCGGAAGAAATAAAAGCAGAATTGGGCATTTAATATTATAATTTATAATGGGTGAATTTTTATGGTGCAGTTGATAATTTTTCAGAAAGAAAAGATTATACAACAGGCATCATAAATAAAGGGGAGATATTTATGACAATAGAAGTTGAATTGAAAAGAGCATTTAAAACAGGAACTATTAAAATAGGTTTAAAAGATACTGAAAAATGTGTGTTATTTGGAAGTTCTAAAGGAGTGGTAATGTCACTAAATGCTTTAGAAGCAGATAAACTAAGATTAAAGTATTTTTGTGAATTGACAAAGATACCCTTTGTTTTAGTAAATCATATTCCTACTGAGTTAGGAAAAGTAATTGGATTAGCCTATCCTGTTAGTGCAGTTAGTGTTGTAGATGAAGGAAAATCTAAAATATTATCTGAATTGGCATAAATAGTTACATTTTTAAAGAAAAAGGACGTAATTATATTACCTTTTTCTAGTTTTTATTTAAAACTAAGTTAAATTTTTAGAAAATTGTTAAAATTTTATATTTTTATATTTTGAGTGATATGAATGAGTAATGGTGAATTTGCAGCAAGAAAAATGATTAAAGATAAGAAAAAATGGCAAAAAAAACAAGGAAAGTTTATGAAGAAGTGGAAAAGAGACACTGGTAATCTAAAGGACCCTTTTGATGGTGCTCCTATGAGATCGGGGATTGTTTTGGCAAAAAGAACAGTTGAAGCAAAACAGCCAAACTCAGGATTAAGAAAATGTGTAAGAGTACAATTAACAAATGGTGTAAAAGTTACAGCATTGGCCCCTAAAGATGGTGCAATAAAATATATTGATCAACATGATGAAGTAACAATATCTGGTATTAACGGATCTAAGGGTGGACCAAAAGGAGATCTTTGGGGTGTGTCATATAAGGTTGAAAAAGTTAATGGTATATCTTTAGAACAATTAAGAAAAGGAAAGAAAGAAAAAACAAAGAGATAATTATTAAATTAAAATGTATAAATTTTATATTTTGGAAAAGGGATAAACATGAGAGTTTTTGGAAAATGGGATGCTAGCGAAATAAAAATAAAAGATGCAGGATTAGTTCCATATATTACTTTGGAAAATAAATTATCTATGCATACTTTTGGTGCATCAACAGCACAGGGAAAAAGTAAAGAAAGAATTAATATTATTGAAAGATTAGTAAATAAATTAATGAGATCTGGACAGGGTAAGAAAAAATTAGGTGGAAAATTTTATAGAGGAAGATTAAACTGCGGAAAAAAATTATTATCATTAAAAGCAGTTGATGAAGCTTTCGATACTATAAATAAAAAAACAGGAAAAAATCCAATACAAGTTTTTATTGAAGCATTGGAAAACTCAACACCTAATGAAGATGTAACAAGAATTACAAAAGGTGGAGTTGCATCTGCAGAATCAGTTGATGTTGCACCAATTAAAAAATTAGATGAAGCAATAAAAAATATTGTTTTAGCAACATTTGCAAATACATTTAGTTCAAAAAATACATTTTCAGATACTTTGGCTAGCGAAATAATGTTAGCTGCAAGTAAAGATCAAAAAAGTTATTCAATTAAAAGAAAAGATGAAATTGAAAGAATTGCAAGATCATCAAGATAGTGAAAAAATTTATGAGATATGTGTAAAATAGCTCAAACATTTTTACACATACCTCAGATGTCTCTCTTGCGAGTGCCTTTCTGAGGCA
>CAIWXP010000022.1 GCA_903916665.1 Candidatus Iainarchaeum sp.
ATAGTACTGCCTAAATTAAATATAAATGAAAAAAGAACTAATTAAATAAGTGTGATGAAAGTAGCAGAATCGTCAATTAAAGCTTTTGAAGTTTTTTGAATAAACATAGTATAGGCGTCATTTTCGGTAATCGCTGTAAAGAATTTTACTTTATCACCTGCAACAAACGTATCTGATAAGTCTAATAACGCTGCTCCTGTGCCTAAATTTCCAGCATAGTTATACATTTTTAATTTCGTAAAGTCGTCATTAAAAAATATAAAATATAATTCTGCAGCTGGAGAAAAATTCAAGTCGCCTGTCAAATTGCTCCATGTCATTGTAAAAGCTGCTAAAGCTGCATTTGTGTTTGTATATGTATTAAAAAAAGAGTAACCATTACCAACATATGTGCCAATAATTTGAGATACATCTAATAACAATGTGCTAATAGTACCAGTAATTTTGTTGCGAAAATATTTTAATAATTGTGCGAAAGGTGTTGTACCTATTAAAGTATTGGGATAAAAAAGCTTTACCCAAGGGACTGATGCAATCATTGTGTGCCCGCAAAGCTTCATTTTAGCTCGATTTAGAAGCACTGCGGTGCTTTCTTTTTGTGGTTTGCGTTGGCTTTTTAAGCCTATGGATGCGGCAATATTGATGCCTCTCCATGTACCGAATCTGGTATTAGCAATATTACCCGACATTCTTCCAGTAACTGGGTTTTGGGTGATTACGTGATTTTTGGCAAATATGCCAATTGTGACAAATTCTATCATTTGTGATAGAAATGCGAAAACTTTAAAAAATTTGTACATAATGTGAAATTAAAAATTATAAATAATTAAATTACTTGGTATTAATTGAACCGAATACCGACGGTAAAAGAAATTTTAAAAATGCCATTAAAACTACAGTTAAGAAACTTCCGATAGTTACCATTAGATAGCTAGTGAAGTCTTGTTTCGTTGTAATCGTAGTTGCTACTGTACTTGGTATGATAATACCTGCAGCTTGTTGGATTGTGTCAAGTTGTCCCTGCGTGATTGCTTCGGTGTTAACTTGCGCGGCGTAAACTTGTTTGCTAGGTTTAAACATCAATGCACTTAAGAGCAAAAATGCGACTAGAAAAATTAAAATTGATGTATGATGTTTCATCTTGCAAAGATACGACAATTTTAGGCTAATATTACATACACACAAAATTTTTTGGTACTAGTTGACTACTAAATCATCTCTAAAGGACTGATAACACTCAAATAAAATTTCTAAAAAATTTTGTAAATACTTTTTTTAATATCATATTTGATTTATCAAATATTATATTATAAAAACCTTATAAGCTTTTTTAAATATTACAATAGGATTTCTGCACAGAGCGGCTTGCCGCTAAATAGCGCTGCGTTAAGCAGCGTAGTTATTGTCTTTCGGAGCTAAATACACAGTGTGGCTTCTCTCGTCCCACTAATGCTTGCTTTGCTGAAAGTTCGTGTGAATGTTTCGCACTATTGTCTTTCGGAGCTAAATATACAGTGTGGCTTCTCTCATCCCACTAATGCTTGCTTTGCTGAAAGTTCGTGTGAATGTTTCGCACTTGCAGCAAGCCCGCAGTAATAGCAGTAGAACGCACCGGAGGGGCGGGCTATTGCTAATACTGCTTGGCTTGCTGCTGGTGCTTGTGTTCTTCCGTGCTATAAGTCGTTATATTCCGATAACGCATCAAAACAGGGACATGCTTTGTGTACGTCTGGGAATTGATAGTGTCCTTTAATAATTGCTTGTGGGTATCTTCCTTTTAATTCACGTAATAAAATAATCATGCTTAATTTTTGGTTGTAGGTTCTTGTATCTGCGTAATGATCTTTTGTAACAAGTCCTCCAATGTAAGCAACGTTAATAATCTCATGATTGTAGCCTTTAACTCCGTTGCTTATCATTTCTTCGGGTATTAATTGAACACGTTCACCGCCTGATTTAATAATCCAGTGGTAACCCGGAGCTGCCCAGCCTAAAGTTTTCTTCCAATATTCTTTTATTGATTCAATTGATTGGTTAACTGGCGTGCCTGTGCAATGTATTGCAATGAATTTAATGTTTCTCACTTTTGTTTTCATTTTTTTTAATTTAATCAAATTTCGTGTTATGTCTACTTTTTACTTTTTTTATATTTCTGGATTCTTCGTAGTAACTTAAAATACTATTTGTTGAAGCTGTTAAGTATTTGCTGATTTCTCTTACTTCGTTATTTACATCTTTGAGCTTGTTGTAAAATATTAAATCTGCTCTACCGGTGTCTTTATCTTCTCTTAAAAATTGTATATCATATGCGTTACTTATATTTGTAAAGAATTTTACGTCTTTTTTTTGTGCTATTTTTTTATGATTATCTTTATATTTAAAATTCCAATATTTGTTTATTAATGCCGTTAACAGCTGTTTTCTGTAAAATTCATTATCTAATAAAAGTGCATCAAATTGTTCAATATTACCAGTATTTTTATTGATTATATTGAATTTGTTTGTGTGTATCGAAAACTCCAATCTCCAAACATCAATATTTGTATTTAAGCCCGAGTCTTCCCAATGCTTAATGATATAGTTTTTTTTCTTAACGTCTCGTAATTCTTTACTTTTATTGTATAGATAAGCTGAGATTGTGGCTTTTTTTGATGTGAATTTTAGGTAGTGACAGTCTAAATTATCCGATTGTTTTCCTTGCACGATAAATGTTTTCATACCAACTTTTATAAATTTATTAGTAAGAAAATTATTAATCATTGTAGCTGGATGTAGGTTGTTGTAAAAGCAATTAAAATCTAATGCAATATCTATCCTACTGCATGATTTATATTTTAGGTTGTAACTCGCGCCGATTTCAATTAACCGATTTACCGGATGTGTGTAATATAATTCTCTGTTGTCAAGTTTAATTAAATTCGTATTAGGTGGTATTACAGAGCTAAAAGGCTGATTTACAATTGTTGCACGTCTCCATTTTTTTTGCCACACTTCTATAATATTCTTAAATATTCTAGTGCTCATTTGTAGGTATTTAGATTCATACTTTTTACTCTCTTCAAAAGTACCATCGAAATTGAACTGGAGCCAGTCTAGTGTTGGGATTGAAGTATTTTGCTTTGGCAAAATTTCAACCGTTATACTTAACGGTTGTGAGCTTTTTTTTTCTTCTGTTTTCATTAGTATTTAACTGCATGTTAAAGAAATCTTAATTAAAATCATTGCTATCTTATAAATACTTGGGATAGCATAGTTTCTGTTGTTCAATTCATAGATGCGATGAAGTTGTTTAAATTTGTAAACTTTTTTTAATTTTTTTGTTTTCATGGTTATTAAATTTTAGAAATAAAAAAAGGGACACGTAAATTAATACTGCCCCTCATAACTAACACCTCTTTAAACGTTTTACTCTTTATCGTGTCGAGAACCCCTCAGACTCGTTGCACTATTTAAGAATACTTATTATAATACAAATTATATGCCAAAGTGTAAAAACGTGATTAACAATATTATATATTATATTACTTTTATGTTAGTTTGCTTTATTATGCTATAGCAAAAATACGCTAAAATTTGATTGATAGTATCTTATGTAGGGTGCTTTATTATGAACAATTGCTTTAAAATGATACGACTACGTCGTAAGTTTTCATTAGTATTTAACTGCATGTTACAGATATCGGAATTAAAATCATTGCTATCTTATAAATCCTTGGTACAGCATAGTTTCTGTTGTTCAATTCATAGAGTATCTTATATAGGGTGCTTTATTATGAACAATTGTTTTAAAATGATACGACTTCGTCGTAAGGGGTTTTATTTTTATCTCAACATTTAAAGGTTTTATTCATTATCTAACAATAATAGTACCGTTATTAATAATACCGAATAATTTTGAATGTCTGTTAATAAAACCAGAGTTTGTGTTGACGTTGTGTAGGCAGAACCAAACGTAAACCTTAATACCTGTATCAAAAGTGTTATCAAGTTGAAAGTATTCTGGATTACCGGATAATTTAAAAGCTTTATAATATATTTTAATTGCGCTTAAATTTGGTGTACTGACTAAAAATGAAATATAAGAGTTTGTCCCATATTTTCGTAAAACTGTATTCAGATCATAAATGACAGCGTATTTTTTGTTGGTCAGGGGGTGAAAAGCTATATCCATATATTGAGATACTCCATTGCCTAATGCTTGTTTTATTATTTTTTTTTCATCAAATAAATAAGGAATCTGGTCAGGTGTATTAAGTTTTAAAAATAATTTAACGCACTCGGCAAATATAGTTGTTTGATGAAGTTTTGCAGGAAATATTAGGTTGGTATAAGGTTCAATTTTAGCAATCGCTGTAGTTACATATTTAAATAGTGCTCTTTGATTAAGCTGCGCTGGTGTGCAAGGATCTGTATTAGTTTGTGTACTGTCGGGGTGTGAAGTAATAATATTGTTGTCTCCCATTCTTTTAAATGTAAAACTGCCTGAGGTTCCTTTCATTCTTCCAGTTATAGGATTTTGAGATATAGCCATGTTGTGAATTTTATTGATGAAATATTTTTATTTAAAAAATTAAAAAGGCAGTAC
>CAIWXP010000023.1 GCA_903916665.1 Candidatus Iainarchaeum sp.
AATTTTTTCAGATAAAAATTTATTTCTAAAATGATTTCGTAATTAATCTAGTTCTAAAATTATATATTATTATACAAAGAATGAAGAATTAGTATGAAAATTTAAAACGACCTATTTAAATTCAAACTAAACATATTATTATAAAAAAATTAAGAATTCTAATTTTGGAAGTGTTATTTTTATGGTTATTGAAAAGCTTACTGACAGATTTGAAAATCTATTTAGGTATGATACTTTTATCTTGGTTGGGCTATTAATGACCATTGGAACATTGGCTAAGTTATTGGGTTTTTGGAATATATCATCAGATTGGTTTTGGTTATTGGCAGGTATTGGTTTAACTGTTGAAGGTACTATTTCAATGATTAAACAAAGACGCTTTGATCAGAAATTCAAGATTGTTGATAGAAACGGTAATGAATTAAATAAGAATAAACTTTAGTAATTGTGATTAACTATCACAAAACTATTTGTTCACCAATTTTTAAAACCTTAACTTTAGTTTTTGTTTTAGTTTCAACTTGGGTTTTAAAATCATTAACATCTGCATTTATTTTTGCGAATGTGTTGTAGTGCATAGGGATACAAAATTTAGGTTCAACAAATTCAACTGCTTTAATAGCTTGCTTTATGTCCATTGTATATCTTCCACCAATTGGCAAAAGCAAAACATTTGGAGCATAGAGTTCTTTATATAATTTCATGTCACTAAATAATCCTGTGTCGCCAGTATGATATAAAACTAACCCATCTTTTTCTAATATTACACCAACAGGATTTCCACTGTGATGTGCTTGAACAAAAGTAATTTTCCAACCAGCAATTTCTATTGAACCACCAATATTTAGGTCTTCATGTTTAAATTTAAATAATTCAGATGCATGTAGGTTTTCGCCAGTTCCAATTACTGTTGCACCTGTTTTTTCAGCAATGGTTTTTGCTCCTTGGAAATGATCGGCATGGCCATGAGTTATAACAACAACATCAACGTTTTCTAAATCTTCTTGTTTTAAAGTGTAAGGTGCTTCTAATCCCCAATGTTCTATTCTTTCAACAAAAGGATCAATAATTAAATTATCAATTTTAAAACCCGCATGTCCTAACCATTTAATATTCATAGCAACACCTCTGTATAATTAACCCCACAAAGTCTTTTGAGCTTTCTTTTCAGTTAATGTTTTTTCTAATTCATTTAATGTATTATTAACTCGATCTTCATTAAATTCATATTTACTAATTAATAAATCTTTAATCTTTGGAAAATTTGGTAATTGTGGTTTGTTAATTTCAATATCTTTTGCTTTGGGTTTCCAAAATATATCAAATACTTCCTGAGGATCATAGTCTGGTTTATATTCTAATTTTGCAAATATGTTTTCCAAAGAATCATTTTCTTGCACCAATTTAATTGCTGTTTTTGGTCCAACCTTAGGAACCTTTTCATTAAAGTCTGTACCAATTAACATACCAATCCAAATTAGTTTTTCTCTTGTTAATTGCATTTTATCTAAGGTTTTTTCCAAATTAATGTGTTCTGGTTTAACCTGTATATAGTAATCTTTACCCATTGCTTTTTTCTTTCCAGATATTGCAATATTCTTGTAAAGATCTTTTCCTCCAAGCAATAAAACATCGTAATCCTGTGAAACAATTCCATCTAATTTTCCTTGCATGTTCATTACACTTAATTGTGCTTCTCCATCATGCAAAGCATCAAAGTGTTGAATATTAAAAGCATCTAATAATTCTTTTGCATTTGAAATCATTTCAGGAGTTATTTTTGCAGTTCGTTTCATTAATTGCGCAGAGCCTTCTAAATCTCCGGCTAACTTTTTTATTTCTGCATTTTTACTTGCTTCAATTTTAATGTCATGCCTTTTTGTAATTGTATCTTTCTTTAGATCTAAACTTTTACCATCAAAAACAAAAGCTAAATTAATATTTTCTTGTAATAACTTAGACATTCTATAAAATAATCCTATAATATGACTTGTAACAATACCTTGTGAATTAGTTAGATATTCACCATTTAGGTCTCTAATAGTAGTAAGAAATTGATAGGTAATGTTATGACCATCCACACCAAGAGTTTTGTTCTTCAAGCTACTTAGCTCGATTTCTTCTTTCCAAATTAAATCGCCAATCGGTGTTCCCATAATATCACTTATATATAATGTCATTAAGATATATTTATATACTATTATAAAGTAATATAATTGAATTTAAAGGGGTTTTAATGGTAAATAAATTGGTTTCAATTTTTATATTATTTTTTAGTTTATTATTTATTTTATCATTAACATATGGTACTGCTTGGCCTGGAAGTAATGCAACGGAAATTCAACAAAATTTGCCAGGAGGGTATGAGCCATCAGGTGTTATTTGGCATCCCTATTATAATGCTTTATTTACAGTAAGTGATGGTGGGACATTAAGTAAAATGGATTTAAATGGGGACAATGTAACTAATTGGTCTGTGCCTGGTGATTTAGAAGGAGTAACAATAATTGATTCCAAATCAAAATATGTTTATATTGTAGTAGAATACCCCTATGCAATAATTCAATTTGATCCATCAAAAGGGGAAATAGTAAAAACAATTTCTTTAACTGGAGTTATTCCTGCAACAGTTGCACCAAACCAAGGAATTGAAGGAATTGCATATGTTCCCAATGGTTATCATCCTTACGCAAATAGTTTAAATGGTGGTTTATTTTATTTTGGGGTTCAAGAAAATGGAACAATTTATGTTGTTGATATAAATTTTGATTCTGAATTAGCAACATTAGATGCAAATTTTATTCCTGTGTCTAATCCTTTGAGAACTGATATTTCAGATTTATTTTTTAGTACAGATACTAATACATTGTATGTTTTATATGATAGTGCAAATAAGTTAAGAGAAATAACTACAACTAATAATCTTATTAAAGAATATGATGTTCCAGGAACAGAACAAGAAGGCATCACAATTTTATCATTGTGTCCAAATGCAACAACCAATATTTTTATTGCAGAAGATACTCCTGCAAAATTAACAAAATATAATGGCTATCCTGAAACGTGTAAGTTTGTGGATTTAAGTGTTGATGGAATATATCCTAACCAAAATAATTTAATAAAAGGAGATCCACTAAATTTAATTCTGTATATTGTTAATAATGGAACTATTAGTACAGATCAGAATTTTTTTGTAAAATATTATATTGATAATATAGAGCAAACATTGTGTACTTTAAATATAAGCAATAGTTTAAGTGCAGGTTCTGGTAGTATTTATGGTTGTGGTAGATTAGATATTTCAAATTTATCATTTGGTGATCATAATATTATGGGACTTGTTGATTATCAAGGGCCTGATGAAAATGAAGATAACAATTTTTTGATTAGTCAAATAAATATATACTATGATTTTCCTGGAGATAGTAATGGTTCTTCCGAAAATCCATATCAAATTAGAGATTTAAATGATTTAGATGCAATAAGATATTATTTAGATGCAAATTTTATTTTGATGAATGATATTAATGCCTCTGATACAATTAATTGGAATGATAATAATGGTTTTGAACCAATAGGTTATGATTGGGATAATTTGTTTTCAGGATCATTTGATGGAAATAATTATGCAATAAATAATTTGTATATTTATAGATCAAATGAAAGTAATGTGGGATTATTTGGTATAATTGGTTCAACAGGTAGAATTTCAAATTTAAATTTGAATGATTTTAATATAACTGGTAATAATAATACAGGTGCTTTAGCAGGATATTCTTTAGGAGATATAAATAATTCACATTTTAGTGGAACAGTTAATGGTACAAATAATATTGTTGGTGAACTAGTTGGTTATAATAGAGGCAATATAAATTATTCTTCTGGAAATGGAATTGTTAATGGAACATATAATCAAACAGGTGGTTTAGTTGGTTTTATGAATTTAGGTAGCATTGATAATTCTTATTTTATTGGAAATGTAAATGGAGATAGTGAATTAGGTGGTTTAGTTGGAGAATTAGATGGCCAAGATTTAAATAATTCTTATTCTATTGTAAAAGTAAATGGCATAGGTCATAATATAGGTGGATTAGTTGGAAAAAATAACGGGCATATAAACAATTCTAACTCAGATTCAAATGTAAATGGTCAATATACTATTGGTGGTTTAATTGGTCTTAATGAATCTTTAGGAATAATATTTAATTCTCATTCCAATGGTTTTGTTATAGGATCAGATGGTATTGGTGGTTTATTAGGAACTAATTTAGGAATTGTTTCAAATTCATATTCAAGTTCAGATACAAATAACTCTGGCAATACAAATGGTGGTTTAATAGGCTCTAACTATGGTTTAGTTTCTGAATCCTATGCAAGTGGAAATGTATATTCTGAAGGATCAAGTGTAGGCGGCTTAATTGGTTTTAGTGATGTAAATAATATTTCAAATTGTTATTCTATAGGCAATGTAATTGGTGACTCTGGTGTTGGTGGTTTAATAGGAGCATTAAGCACTGGTGAAATTATAAATTCTTATTCTATTAGTGATGTTAATGGATCAGGAAATCATGTTGGTGGTTTAGTAGGAGAATGTGATGATACAATAATTAATTCATTTTGGGATATTAATACATCGCATCAATTAGATAGTAATGGAGGAATTGGAAAAACAACAGAACAAATGAAAGATATTAATACTTTTACAGATGCCAATTGGAACTTTGATAATATTTGGAAAAAAAATAATATTGATAATAGTGGTTATCCATATTTGCAATGGCAAAGTTATGAACAATATATTGATTTAAATGTAGTTATAAATGATATTCCAGATGTAAATGTAGGACATTATGTTTCATTTCAGTGTACAGTTTATAATTTTGGAAATATTACCGCAAATCTTATAGAAGTTGCAACTGTTATTGATGGTGAATCTAGCAGTTCAACATTTGGATCTCAAGAAAATTTATTGCCAGGGCAATCTATGAATTTTGATTTTGGATTTTCTCCTTCTTTTAAAGAAGATGATGCAAATATTGGTTGTGTTGTAAAGAATTATTATACTTATAATGATTATATGGACGATAATTTTAATGATCGCAATTCAAATAATAATTTTGTTTACGCAATAAAATCAATAGGATCAGATACAAATGTTGATTTAGCAGTAACAAATATTAGATTAAATAAAAACACATCAGGATCAAATACAATATATGTTGATGTAAATAATTTGGGTACAGAAATCTCAAGTCATGATTTTAGATTAAATCTTAGTGATAGCTCAAGACATTATAGAGGTTATAGTTTAATTTTAGATGAAAATATTTTTTTAGATATTAATGAAGGAATTACAATTTCTATTCCTTGGGATTTTAATGCTGGCGAAACAATTTTGAATATTGGTGTTGATTATAATGTTTTGGGTTTTAATGGTCCAGAACCAACTGGTTATGATTCAAATATATTAAATAATAATTATGATAAAGATTTTAATATATTTCAAGCTTCAACTGAAACGCAC
>CAIWXP010000024.1 GCA_903916665.1 Candidatus Iainarchaeum sp.
AAAAAAATAATGTTTTTAACAAGCGTAATTAAATCATATCTATGGGCAAAATTAACCAATAGACAAACAAAAAATAATGCAAAACTAGTTGGTGAAAAACATTATGATGTTGGAAATGATTTATACAAAACCATGTTAGATAAACGAATGACCTACACCTGCGGATATTGGAAAAATGCAAAAACTTTGGATGACGCACAGGAGGCCAAATTAGATTTGGTTTGCAAAAAAGTAAAATTAAAACCGGGTATGACTGTTCTAGATATTGGTTGTGGTTGGGGAAGTTTTGCAAAATATGCTGCTGAAAAATATAAAGTTAAAGTTGTGGGTATAACAATTTCAAAAGAACAGGTTAAATTAGCAAAAGAAATGTGCAAAGGTTTGGACGTAGAAATAAAATTACAAGATTATAGAGATGTAAATGAAAAGTTTGATGCCGTTGTTTCTTTGGGTATGTTTGAACATGTAGGTCGTAAAAATTATAAAAACTATATGCAGGTAGTAAATAATTGTTTGAAAGATAATGGTTTATTTTTATTGCACACAATAGGCGGCAATAAATCAGTATCTAGCAACGATCCTTGGATAGATAAATATATTTTTCCAAACTCTATGCTTCCTAGTGCAAAACAAATTACTAAAACAACAGAAAAATTATTTATATTACAAGATTGGCAAAACTTCGGTCAAGATTATAACAAAACATTAATGTGTTGGTACGAGAATTTTGTAAAGGGTTGGCCAAAGATAAAACATAATTATAATGAGCGATTTTATAGAATGTGGACATATTATTTGTTAACTTGCGCAGGCGCCTTTAAAACAAATAGTTTGGCACAAATTCAACTATGGCAAATCGTTTTCTCAAAAAAAGGTTTGAAAGAAACCTATGATTGTGTTAGATAAAAAATAAAAAAAGAATTAAAGGACAAAAATCCTTTAATTTTGTTGTACAAGTTTTCCGTCTATTGCTTCAAATACATTGTAACTAGCTGTTGAAGGCACCCCATCACTATCAAATTGATAATGTCCCGCAATACCATCATAATTTATATCTAATAATGTATCTTTAACTTTTGTTGTATCAAATGTTCCTGCATTTTCTATAGATTTCTTTAACAGGAACAAAATATCATAGGCTCTTGCGCCAGTAACTTCAATATCAACATTTTGCATACCACTTCTTATTTTGATTTCTGATTCTAACTTGGGATTATTAATTTTAGAAGTCATTTTTGATGTATATGCGCCCTCTAATTCAGTACCATATTTATCTACTAAACTTTGATCAATAACAGTTGGTGCAAATATTGGTAAATCAATACCTAATTCTTTTTTTTGCACTGCTAAAGTAGATATCGCTTTAACATACTCTACTGTAAAAATCATATCTGCATTGGTTTCTTTTATTTTTTGTAATTGTGTTCGCAAATCACTTGTATCTTGTTCATTTTTTTCTGCAATAACAATTTTTCCTCCCAAAGCAACAAAGTTTTTTGTAAAAGTATTCGCCAAACCCTCGCACCAATCACTTAAACAAGTTAACATTGCAACTTTCCTTTTTCCCAAAGTATTGTAAATATACTCTGCTGCAAATTTACCTTCAAACTCATCTAAAGGATAAACTGTAAAAATATATTCGCCAGCAGTTTTCATTTTTGAAGATGTTGCGTTTGTACTAACTACAATTACTTTATTAGCTTCCGCTATTGGTGCTCCTGCCAATGTTTCGGAACTACAAATACCACCAATAATGTATTGTACTTTATCTACATTTATTAATTTATTAAATGCCAAACTTCCTTTTTCTGCATCACAACCAGAATCTTCAAAAATAAATTCTATTTTCTTACCCAATATTTCGTTACCCATACTATCACTAGCATATTCCAGGGCAGCCCTACCAGAATTACCATACATTGCTAATTCTCCATTCAATGGCAAAGCAACCCCTATCTTGATCGTATCTTTCTGTGAAACACAACCACTAAATATTAATGCTAACGGTATTAGCAAAGCTAGTAAAATATAATAATATTTCATGTCAATTCCTCCATAATCCTTTGAATCAATGAATAATATCTTTGGAACTTCAATGTTTATTAGTTTTTAGAGTAAAATATTGCTTAAAATGAAAAAAGATATATAAATATTATCATTATAATTAATATTAT
>CAIWXP010000025.1 GCA_903916665.1 Candidatus Iainarchaeum sp.
AAATCTCTATTAGAATATTGAAATATTCTACTCCAACCCTTTATATCAACAGTTAGAGTTACGTTAACATCTATGTCAACACATTTAACACCATCAACAACACTATACTTTACCATAATTATAAGTTTCTTTATCAACATCTATTATACTACTCACCTCCCAATCATTATTATACTCGTGGTCTCTTAATCCAAACATATCCTTAATCATCTGGGCTCGTTTTGGTGACTTATCTAATACTTGTTGAATACTTTCTACCAACTTAGTCCCAACGGTCCCCTGTGAGCTTAAAAATGCGTCTGCGAACTTAATTATCTCCGTCTTATCTATTGGTAGTATTTTTGAATATTTACCATTGATAAATTTATAATAACAATCAAGACCTTCAACTGGTATGTCCATTATAATTGCATAGCCACTTTCTTCCCTTTCTACCTTTATAAATAAAGCACTTTTTCTGAATAATTCAATAATTTCATCAGATAAATCAGTATTCTCAAATCTTATACAGAAGAAGTTTTTACCATTTACATAAATATAAGTATTTAATATAGTAGTAAATAATAACTTATCTGCAAAGTATTTATAAGGCATTTGTAATTCATTTACAAGTTCTCTATATACAATTGGTAGAAAGTAAAGAAATGATTTATTTAAAGTTATATCCGCCATTATTTAGGTGTATTAATTTCTATAACACCATTGGATTCTTTTAGTTCTCTTTTAATATCGTATATATCGTTGTCCTTATAGTATTTATAATCCTTTAGCAGTTGATAAATTCCAGTAACTTTATTGCCCAATAATGTTTCGTAACCATTCAGCACCTTATTTATAAAGAAAATATCCATTCGATAAACCAATGGTTGATAAAGATTATCTCTACTAATATATACAAAGTCAAAATATGGCTCTATCTTATAATCTTTGTATTCGACAGTAAGTTGTATTAAATTTTCAATAACCTTATAATATAAAGCTCCTTGGTAGTAATATTTATAACCATAAAAATTTTTCATAAAGTCAGAGGTTGCACCAGTTTTAATGTCAATAACTCTAATAGTTTTATTTTTATGGTCAACTATTATTTTGTCTGCCATAATTTTACAATCAACCTTTAATAGTGTAAAATAGAATATGGCTTGATTGATAACTTCTTCATCTAAAGTAGTATTGAATATATCTTTAGTAAATTCATGTGTTTTAAGGGTATTAACCATTTGATTGGCGATATTCAACTCTGTTCGTGGTAATAGTTTTACACCTTTAGAAGTCATATTAATAACTTCAACTTGTTGCCAGAATTTATCATCAACTATTGGATTACGTTTAAATTCTAATACCTTAAATAATCTCTCAAGTAAAGTATAATCATCTCTTTCTAAAACAATATCTTTATTATCTCTAAGGAAACAAAGTATTTTAGATGGATGTGTAGTTCCAGAATAATCAATCTCTATATCATTAATAGTATATTCTGATTCTACAAAATAATTGTCATCTGATAATATTTTATCAACAACACTACCCAAAGTTACACCAGCGCCAGATACTTCTGGTTGTGGTTCTACAATAGCTTTTGGGCCTTTCTCGCTAAATATCTTAAGAAAAGAATAAGAGACCCTATCAGAGCCTCTATATTCCTTCTCAGATATATTTTTAAAATAATCTTTAAACATATATCAGTTTTAAATTAATACTAATTCATTTTCACAACACGATTACTAATAACTTCTTTAGCTGTATTTAATACTGATTTCAAATCAACAAAATCAATATCCTCATTTAATAAACCCTCACGAATAGCATTTTCAACAGACATACTATTTAGCATAGTTTCTAATGATTCTAAACCATTATAAGGAATATCATAAGTACCAGCTTCAAATTC
>CAIWXP010000026.1 GCA_903916665.1 Candidatus Iainarchaeum sp.
AATAATATTATTTATATAAAGGTGATCTTAATGGTAGAATTAAGAAAACTAACTCCTGCTGAGTTGGATGCACGTATGAGGTTTAGGCCTCAAGCAACGGTAAAATTGCCAGGTGCTAAAGAAGTATTAATTAAAAGGGTAGAAAATGTAATGGCCAAGTAGGTTTCCAAAAAGATTCTAAAACCGGGCAATATGAATTAGCTTGTGCTAGATGTAGAACAAGATATTTTAATTTAAATGATCTAATGAAATATGGTGTTTTGAGAGGTTCTAAACCAAGTGTTGCTTTTGTAAGAAGTGGTGTTTGTAAAACATCTGGAACTGCACAGGGTAGATGGTATTTTTATTCCCATGATTTTAGAGAAACTGGAAGAATATATGCTGTAAATATGTGTTTAGATGCATTAAATTGTCGTGAGCACGGTCCAAATGCAAGATTATTACAAGATAAAGAGCTATTTGAACCCGCTAAAGAAAATATGATTGCATTTGATCCTTTGAAGAAAAAATAAATAAGCATTAATATATACAAAATATTAATGATGTTTATGTTTTAGTTTACCCAATATTATTATTGGGTAGCCTATTTTTATTTTTATTTTATCGCCTAAAGAAGATTTATATTTTACATGTTCACCATCAATATAAATAGTGCCAGTTCTTGTAAAGTTATAGGCATCAAGTTCATTCACTATTCTATGTTTTGATTTTTTATGATCTCTAAATTTATATTGTATTTTAGAACTATTTATTGGCATATCAATTCCATTTGTTTGATACATCCAAGAATTATAACCTCTTGCAGTACAAATTAATAATCCCGAACATTTTGGCATTTCATCATTAATTTTTATTTGAGTTGTTGCTGCAGGACTATTATTAGCAATTAAAATATCATTTAATGCATTTTCTTTTAGTTCTTTACCATTTAAAGTAATTATTAATCTAGAATAGGTATTCTTTTTTAATTTATTTAAATTTTTTATTGCTTTTATGAAATTATCTTTATTAAAACAACAATAAAATCCTAAACTATTTTTTGGATCTGCATTAATTCCTAAAATAGGCGTATTGTCTTTTATGTAATGGGACACGGCTAAAAAAGTACCATCTCCTCCTACAACAATTACTAAAGATTTATTTTTTATTTCTTTTAAATCATAAAAATGAGCTGTTTCAAAAGAAATTTTATTCTGTTTTAGTTTAGTTAATATTTCTTTTTGTGTTTCTTTTTGTATTTTGTGATTTTGTTTTATTTGTTTAACATATTCTGTATTTTCTTTTAAGAATGTTTCTAATTTTGGATTCTGCCTGTATAAATCATATTTTGATTTTTTCAATACAACTAATACAGGCAACATTATTATCACTTAATTTCATTTTAAATTTCTTTGAAGCCAGTATATGACTGTAATACTTTCGGAATGTGAATTATTCCTTTTTCATCTTGAAAATTTTCTATTAATGCAGTTAATATTCTAGGACTTGCCAAGGTTGTACAATTTAATGAATGAACTACAAATTTTTCATTTTTATCTTCATATTTAATGTTTAATTTTCTTGTTTGAAAATCTGTTGTTATTGAACCAGAGCCTAATTCTCTAAATGTTCCTTGAACAGGCATCCATGCTTCTAAATCAATTTTCTTTGCAGCAGTATTATTTAAATCACCAGAACAAATATCAATTAATCTGTAGGGTATTTCTAAGTCTTGGATGATTTCTTCTTCATTGGTTATCATTTCTGCATGTATTTTCTCAGAATCTTCGGGTAAACAAAATACATATTGTTCAACCTTATCAAATTGATGAACTCTAAAAATACCACGAGTATCTTTTGATCTGCTTCCTGCTTCTTTTCTAAAACAACTTGATAGTCCTGCAAATCTAATTGGCAAAGCATCTTTAGGTATTATTTCATCCATATAAAATGCAGCTAAAGTTTGTTCTGCAGTTGCAATTAGGAATTGATCTTCTCCAACTTTATATAATGTTTCTTCAAAGTCTGCTAATTCTGCAGCTTTTTCAATTGCATCTTTATTAACAATAAAAGGAGTGTACATAAAATTAAATCCTTTTTTCATTAATTTATCAATTGCAAATCTTAATATAGATAAATGAAGAATTGCTAATTTATTTTTTAAAAAATAGAATCTTGATCCTGATATTTTTGCTGCTCGTTCTAAATCAAACAAATCTTTTTCTAATCCTAAATCAACATGACTTTTTGGATCATAGTTTAGTTGTTCAAATTTCATTTTATTATTAGATAATTTTTTAAAATTCTCTAAATCTTTCTTTTGTACTTTTGCTGTGCCCCAAGTTTTTAATATTTTACTATTTTCTTCTCCTTGGGCAATGGTAGTATTGTGCCATAGTAGGTTTCCAACTTCAGATCTAAATTTATCTCTCAATTCCAAATATTCTACTTGCTTTTTCTCTAAATCTTTTATTTCTGCATCCAATTGTTTAGATTTAATTTTTAAATCCTCTATATTCTCTTTAACTTTTGCTTTTTCTGCAGTTTCTTTTGTTATTTTATTTTTCTCTGCTTTTTTTAATTCACAATCATTTTTTGCTTTTTTCCAAAGATCATCATATTTTTTTGTTTCTTCTGCATTTTTTGTGTCTTTAAATCTGTTTTTTTCACTTTTTAATATTTCTAAATATTTCTTTTCATCTCTAAATAATGTAATATCTAACATCAAATCACCAAATCCATTATAATTCTTTAAGTATCTATTTATTTATATAACAGTTAAAATAGATATATAATCTTATTGTTAATGCAATTAAAATGAGCTTGAGGAAGACATCAAAAGAATAGTTTTAGTTTTTTGATCAAAAAATAGTTTTGTATTCATAACGAGTCCCCCTATAATTATATATTTTATATAAAAACAATTTAAAAAGACTATAGAAACAAATAAATAGTGCCGTGAAGAACTATTATAATGAATCTTTTAGGTTCAAATCTAGTTTTGTATTTTTTGAATTCTTTTCTTGGGGTGATTAGTTTTGACTTTTCTTAAAGAGAGTAGAGCTCAAATATCTGCAGAAATGATTATTGTTTTGGCTGCTTTATTGGCTGTGGCAATAATTTTAGTAACAAAGCTATCAGGAACTAGTAAACAAGCAGCAAATAAAGTGGATGAAAAAACAAATAGTCTATTGGAGAACATAGATGATATGAATTAATTATAAATTATATTTATGACTAAAAAGAAAGCACAAATTTCTTTAGAATTTTTGGTAATATTGGTTGCTATGATTGCAATTCTAATTATATTTTTGCCAGTTTTTTCTAAATTAGAAAAAGGCGTATTATTAACATTGGATGTTTATAGTGCTTCAAAGTCATTAACTGAATTGAAAACAAATGTTTCTATGTTAAATACTTTAGAAGTGGGCTCTTCCTTTGTTTTTGATTTAAAATTTATTTATCCCGCAAAGTTTAAATGTCAAAATGGTGCCGCAACTATTAATGTGGCTAACGAGGTAAAATCAAAGGATCTTAACATAG
>CAIWXP010000027.1 GCA_903916665.1 Candidatus Iainarchaeum sp.
AACAAATTAAAATAAACTGCTTCCATTGACATTTTTGAGTTATTTTCTGCCATTAATATGGGTACTAAAAATAATATACAGACAATAACAATAATTGTTGCTTTGATTGCCCAAGACCAAAATAATCTTTTACTTGGTTTTCCTTCATATAATACCCTATCTTCTACCATAAAAATATCACCTAATTAATAGTTAAATTATTATAATATTACTACGATCTACTTATTAATATATATTTCCCTATTATATGTGGTGATTTAATGAAATTTATGATTATAACATTATTTGCATTAATATTTGCAACTCTAGTTTTATCTGGTTGTATTGCAAGCTGTCCAGATTTAAAAGGTGTTGAATTAAAAAATTTAGGTGACGTCTATTTTGTTACTGTTGATAACATAAAATTAGATGGGTTACAAGTTATGGGTAAAACAACCATATTGGGTGGAACACTTTGTAATAAAGGTACATTGGAAGGAGAAAATGTAAACAATATTTATTGTGATATTATATTATCAAATACAGAAATAGATTCTCAAGGAAATATAATTTCAAAAGACAAAAAAAATGCACAAATAGTATTCGATGCAAATAAAACCTATTTAGAAACTAGTTGTTTGGGAAATTAATTTCCCAAAACAATCATCTAATATAATTTGTATCTTTTTCTTTTTTCTTCTCTTCACTATCTAATAAATTCTTTTTAGATTCGTTTAGTTTATTTAAAGATTTTTTTAAATCTTGAATTGTTATAGGGGCACTCTTCATATTATTTGCTTCTAAAGATATTAAACCTGCTGCTCTTAATATTGAACTTAAATCTGCACCAGAAAAACCATCTGTATCATGAGCAATTAATTGCAAATCATTTCTATCTTTCAATGTCATATTCTTAGACTGTTTTTCTAAAATATCCAATCTACCTTTCTCATCGGATAAACCAACGTGCAATAATAAATCAATTCTTCCAGGTCTAATTACAGCAGTATCCAAATCTTCTAATTTATTTGTTGCTGCTAAAAATACAATTCCTTTTGAATTACTCATACCATCTAATTCTGTCAATAATTGATTAACAACTCTACTTGTTGTTGGATTGCTATCCATTGATCTTCTTGGTGCAATGGCATCAATTTCATCAAAGAAAACAATACAAGGTGATGCTTGACGAGCCTTTTGAAAAATATTTCTAATTGCTCTTTCACTTTCCCCTAACCATTTATTAAAAATCTCAGGACCTCTAACAGAAATAAAATTAGCTTCGCATTCGTTTGCAATTGCTTTTGCTAACATTGTTTTTCCTGTTCCTGGCGGACCATACAATAAAATTCCTTTAATTGGAGAAATACCCATTTTCTCAAAACTCTCATAGTGCTTCAAAGGCAATTCAACCATCTTTTTAATTTCGTCTTTAACATCGTCTAAGCCACCAACATCATTCCAATTAACATTGGGAATTTCTGCAAATACTTCTCTCAAAGCAGAAGGATTAACTTCTTTTAATGCATTTTGAAAATCTTCAAAATTAATTAATATTTTTTCTAATTCTTCTGGCTCAACAGCTTCCGAACTTTCTAAATTTAATTTATAATTTTTATCGTCTCTTACTCTTCTAATTGTTTGCATTGCGGATTCTCTTACCAGCGCACACAAATCAGCACCAACAAATCCTCTTGTTTGCAATGCAATGTCTTCTACCATGCCCATAAAAAATGTTTTTTGTAATTTATCTAAAGAATAATCTGTTTTTAATGCAAATTTATTTGTTATATTTTCATTCTTTGTTTCATCCTGATCTAATAAAGAAAATAATTCTTCCAATTGTTTTTGTTCTTCTACTAATTTATCTTCTAATTTTCCTTTTTCTTTTACTACAATCTCATTTGCAGATTTAAGTTTTTCTACCACTCTTTCAATATATTCTTTTTTAAATAATGGTCTAATTGGAGCATTTCGTGTTAATATATTTAATATTTCTATTCTACCATCTTTATCTGGTGCACCAATCTCTATTTCCCTATCAAATCTTCCTGGTCTACGTAGAGCATTATCAATTGAATTAGGCCTATTGGTAGTTGCTATAACAATGGTTTGACCTCTTGCTTCCATTCCATCCATTAAACTTAACAATTGGGCAACAACTCTTTTCTCAACGTCACCTGCAACTTCTTCTCTTATTGGTGCTATGGCATCAATTTCATCAATAAAAATTATACTTGGATTATTATCTTGAGCTTCTTTAAATAAGTCTCTAATTTTTTGTTCTGCCCCACCAACATATCGTGACATTATTTCTGGACCTTTAATTGTGATTATATGTGCACCAGACTCATTGGCAACTGCTTTTGCAATTAATGTTTTTCCAGTTCCTGGAGGACCAAATAATAAAACACCTTTTGGAGGCTCAATACCTAAATGATTAAATAATTCTGGATGTCTTAAAGGAAATTCAATCATTTCTTTTATTTTGCTTAATTGTTTTTTTATTCCTCCAATATCTTCATAGGATACTCTTGCAACATTGGCATTGTTTGGATCAACGGGTTCACTTAAAACTTCTACTTCTGTTTCATCACTAATAATAACCGGGCCCTTGGGTTGTGAGCTTTGAACAATTAATGTAATTGGATTTCCAAAAACAGCAAACATTACTTCTTCGCCAGTAATCATTGGTTTCATTAAAAAATTCTTTTTAATTAATCTTGTATACTGGCCCAACTGTGCTTGAACTTCTTGAATTGGAGCAAAGGTAATTTTTTTACAGGGTAATAAAACTGCTTTTTTAACTACTACCCCATCACCTATAGACACACCACAATTTTTTCTTGTGAAACTATCCACTCTTATTATTCTTTCTCCTTCTTCACTTGGTCTGCCGGGTCAAATTTTTGCCAAACTATCTTTTTTTCCTTTTATTAAAATATAATCATCATGGGATAGCCCTAAAACGTTACGAGTTTCATTATCAATGGCAGCAACTTTCTTTCCCACTAAATTAGGATCTGCTTCCATTATTTTCAATGTAGTACTTTTTTCACTTGCCATAGGAATCACTGTAAACTTTTGTATCTTTGTATTCATCCATTAAACATATTTAATTTTTAGAATTAAAATTCATAAAGAAAAATGTTAACCAACCCATAAAGAATGATACTGCAATGTGTATATAGGGTGTACTTAATAGAGATGAAAATATCCCCGATGTTTGTGTATAGTAAATCCAATAGGCCATATAATAACCCAAATATAACATTATCAATAGTATTAAACCGATATAAATTTCTGCAAAATTAAAATCAATTTCTTTTTTAAAATATTCAAAAATTAAATATCCAAAAATAAAAAATGCAATTATAAATAAATGATTTGTCCAGGGTGAGTTTATATCAAATATTAATTTTGTTGCGCTTAAAACATATAACAAAATATAATTTACAACGAAAATTGCTGCAAAAATTAAAATATTCTTTTTAAGATCTTTTTTTGACATTTAAATTACCCCCATCATTAGCTTTTACATAGCTATCTATCTCTTCATAGGTTGTTGCACAACCACTATTTTTTATTGTGTATAATAATGATTTCTTATAATCTAATCCATCATATTTTTTAAAATATCCCTCTTTAATTGCAAAGGCAATCAAATCAACACTTCTTATTACAGAAATATTTTTTAATATAGCATTAACTTGATTTAATTTTATTTTGTCATAGGATACTTTTTCTTTATAACGTGATTCCATCAAATCATGTAACTTTAAAGGATCTTCAATTAACCAACGTGTAATAATTTCATCAATTACTAAAACAGCATTGTTAGCTTTGGCAAAAGCTATGCATTCCAATTCTCCTTTTTGCAATACTTCTAATTTACCATGTTTTGTATAAAATACACTATTACACAATTCTTCAATATTACCATTCTTAGGAACCTCTTCTTTTTTAATTAAAGTAAATATTTTTTTATTTATTAAATATTCATATTGTATCCCTACCCATCCATAGCGAACTACTTTTTGTTGAATATCTATTGTTTCATTGTGCACTGCTTCAGTTAAATATAAATTTACCGTTGGATTTCTTTTTTTAAATTCTTCAAAGAATTCAACTAAGCCAGTATTTCCAATTGAAATCAAAGAACTTGAATCAAAAATTAAATTTCTATTTTCTTTTAATAGTGATTCTACTTTCTTTGTTAAAATATCTTCAGGCAATTTTTGATTATGCGTTTGTGTATCTGCCAGATAGGTTTGTAAATCATAGACATTAACTGCCAATACTTCATTTATCTTTGTTGTAGAAAACCCCATAGAATATAGTCTTGCACCAACTTTTACTCTTCCTTTCTTTTCAATATTTTTTAAATAGTTATTAAACTCAGAATTATCCTTTTCAAACAAATGAATAAAAACATTTAAATCGTTTTTTAATGAATCTTTATTTTGACTTTTTAATTTATCAAAAAATGCTAATATTCTTTCCTTATCTCTTTTCCAAGATTTTGATTCGATTAAATGATTCTGTGTTAATGATTTATATAAACAATAAACTATAACCGACAAATATAATCCAGAGAAATCTCCATTTATTGCGCAATACTCTGTCAACTCATTGGATGTCCTTTTCAAAGGCACAATATTTTGTCTTTGAAAATCTTGAACAATTAATTCTAATAATTTTATGTAGCCTTTCTGATTCGCCAAATTAATATCCATAATAAACACCGTAACTTATATTAAAAAATGTAAAAGTATTTTTATACTTATACTATATATAAGGGATTTCCGTTAAAATTTTCAAGAAAACCTTATAAAGCTTATGTATCCTAAATATAATAGACTTTTTCATTAAAAAAGACATTTTTTTAGTTTTTTTATTTAGTAAATAGATTTTCTTTTTAAAAAAGAAAACCCTAAAAAGCCCCGATGGTCTAATGGTTATGATCGACCCCTGTCACGGGTCAGATCCGGGTTCAATTCCCGGTCGAGGCGTTTACATGGCACACGTAGTGTGAGCTGTAAATGTATCTGTAGTTTGGTTTTGAAAAAACGAAACTACTGGGCTTCAAAATGGCAATTGCAAAATTGACTTTTGAACACAAACTTTTTGTGATTAATATGGCTAAGAAAAAGAGTTATTTAAAAATATCATTAAATATTATATCTATATTAA
>CAIWXP010000028.1 GCA_903916665.1 Candidatus Iainarchaeum sp.
TGTATTGTTTTGTATTTTGTTTTGGGCAATAGGATAATGAACTAATTCTTCCTAAAACGCTTTTCAAATCAAATTCTTGATGATGTAAAAATGTTTTTGTTATATAACCATGTTTAAATGCTTTTTTCTCAGAATGTTTATCTCTCTTTTCTTTCAAATTAGAATACTGATTTAATACATCTCTTTGTGTTCTTAAAAAATTAGTATTTCTTAATGTTAAATTCCAAACTAAAACAACTATTCCTTTAGGTTTTAATATTCTTTTAAATTCAATTCTTGTTTTTTTAGCATTAAACCAATGAAAGGCTTGTGCAACAATTATTAAATCAATTGAATTATTTTTTAAAGTAGTATTTTCTGCACTTCCATCTATTGAATGAAAATTTTTATTTTTATTTAATAATTTCTCTGCAGCAATTCGCATATCTTTGTTTGGTTCAACAGCATAAATAGTTTTTACTTTATCAACTATCAATTCAGTTAACTTACCTGTACCTGAACCTATATCTGCTACTACTTTATCTTTAATCTTTAAATCTTTAATTAAATAGTTAATAAATTCATGAGGATAGGTAGGCCTAAATTTAACATAGTCTTTTGCTTTACCTGTAAATTTATTAATACCATATTTCATATATTAAATAAGTAATTAGGATTTATAATTGTTATTAAAATAAAAAAAGATTGTGGCATTTATGCCACTTAAGATTCTTTGCTAAATTCTCTACACTCTGATTTCTTTTAAAGAAAGCGGTGGTCTTAATCCATTCCACCTAAACCATCCATGCCCTGTGACATGGGTCCTTTTCCTCTACTTGATCCAGCAATAACATCATCGATTCTTAAAATCATTTGAGTTACTTCACTTGCAGAAGAAATTGCCTGTATCTTTAATTGAAGAGGTTCAATAACTTTTTCAATTTTCATGTCTGAAATTTTTCCATTCATAACATCAACACCAAAGTTAGGACCTTCTTTCTTATGCTTGTTTCTCAAAGCAACAATTGCATCCAAAGGATTCATACCAGCAGTTTCTGCTAAAGTTCTTGGAATAACTTCTAAAGCATTTGCAAAACCTTCAATGGCTAATTGTTCTCTGCCACCTACTTCTTTTGCATATTCTCTTAATTGTATTGCAACAGCAGTTTCGCAAGCACCTCCACCAACAACAACCTTACCAGATCTAATTGCAGAAGCAACAGCACCAACAGCATCATTAACGGCTCTTTCTGCTTCGTTAATAACTTGTTCTGTTCCCCCTCTTAATAAAATTGTTACTGCTTTTGGATTTTTACAATCTCTAACAAATATCATTGCTTCGCCAGCAATCTTTTTTTCTTCAACTAATTTAGCTTGACCTAAATCAGCAGCTTTCAAATCTTTCAATCTTGAAACTATGTTTGCACCAGTTGCTTTTGCTAATTTTTCTAAATCGCTTTTCTTAACTCTTCTAACAGCAATAATATCTGCTTTAGCTAAAAAGTGTTGAGCTAAATCATCAATACCTTTTTGACAAAATACAACATTAGCACCAGATTTTTTTATAATATCAACTTTTTCTTTTATCATTGATTCTTCTTGATCAATAAAAGCTTGTAATTGTTGAGGTGAATTAATTTGTACTTTTGTATCTGTTTCAGGACCTTTGATTTCCAATGCAACATCCAATAAAGCAATTTTTGCATTGTTAATTAAAGTAGGCATATTTGTACTAACTCTTTCTTTGTCTAAAACAATTCCTTTTACTAATTCTGAGTTTTCTAAAGTAGATCCTTCTTTCTTTTCTATTTTAATATTATCAATATCAATAATAGTTTTTTTATCTGTTTTTTCTGCGATTTCCATCATTGCACTAACAACCAAATCAGCTAATTTTTCACAGGATTCAGATGCCTTACCAGTTAAAGAAGTCAAAGCAATATTATGTAAATCTTCTTTTTTATCTGGATTTATTTTTATTGCAACATCATCATAGAATTCAATTGCTTTTTCACTAGCGATTCTATAACCATTAATTATATTTGATGGGTGTATTCCATTATCTAATAATGATTCTGCTTCTTCCAATAAAGAACCAGCAATAACAACAGCAGTAGTAGTTCCATCTCCAACTTCCGAATCTTGATTTTTGGCTAAGTTAACTAACATTTTTCCAATTGGGTGATCAATTGCCATTTCCTTCAAAATAGTTGCACCATCATTTGATATGGTTACATCACCTAATTCATCAACGATCATTTTGTCCATTCCTTTTGGACCTAAAGTACTTTTAATTGCATTAGCAACTGCTTTCCCAATTAATATATTTATTCTTTGAGCTTCTCTGCCCTTAACTCTTTTTGTACCTTCTGATAAAAATTGATTTTGTTCACCGTTTGTTTGCATTTTAATGCCTCCTAATTTGCACTAATAAATAAA
>CAIWXP010000029.1 GCA_903916665.1 Candidatus Iainarchaeum sp.
AATAATATATAAAATCTTAAAATATATATTATTAGTCATAAAAGCAACAATTAATGTTAGTATATAACCCAAAACAATCATAACAGAAAATATTAATGATATATCTTTAGTGGATTTAGTTTTATAATTCTTAATAAATTGAGGTATGCTACTACCTTGTAAAAGAATTATTGCCAAAATAGTTATTATTGTTTCGATCATAAATATCACTAGGTATCCAATAAAAACTCGCAGGTTTTCTCTTTTGTTTTTTCATTTTCTTTGTATAAAACATTAAAGGAAACTGCTTTAACTTCAACTTTATAATTTTCTTTTTTAACGGGATATAAACCAAATGTACAAATTAAAACTAATTTATCTTTTTTTTGTTCTATTCCCAAATCAGTTAACTCTGTATGAACATGATTTTGGTTTGCAAAATAAACAACTTCATCAACAAAATCTCTAATTAATTGATCATAGGTTTTTGATTCAATAATAAATTTTTTATATTTAATACTTTTATTTGGTTTAAAATCAAAAATTGCAGAATTAACAGACTTAACAATATCTGAGAAAAAATTAAATTCGTTTCTTTCTTTAACTCTAATTTTTATATCTGAACTATGCTCTAAATATTCAAACATATTAACCCTTCATAACTAATAATGGTTTTAATTTTACTACTGCACGAGCCAATTCATTTTTTTCTAATACATTAACTACTTCCGAAACATCCTTATAACTTTGAGGTGCTTCTTCAACTACTCCTGATTTACTTTGTGTTCTTAATGTAATACCTTTGTCAGTCAAATCTTTCATTACAGAATCATAGCTTAATGAATATTTTGCACCGTGTCTTGATAATACTCGACCAGCACCATGAGCAACACTTCCAAACGATTTTTCTTCTGCTTTATTACCTACTAAAACATAGGAACTAGTTCCCATAGATCCTGGCAATATAACTGGTTGACCAGTTGATTGATAATTATCTGGTAATATCTTATTTCCCTTTGAAAATGCTCTTGTGGCGCCTTTTCTATGTACTAAAACATCTTTTAATTTGTTATCAATTTTATACTGTTCTTTTTTTGCAATATTGTGTGCAACATCATATAATAAATCTAATTTAATTCCATATTTATCAAATACTTCTCTTGTTTTAAAAGTCATCATTTGTCTATTTACATAGGCAAAATTTGCTGCTGTATTCATACTAGATAAATATTTTTGACCTTCATTACTTTGTATTGGCACGCAAGCCAATTGATTATCTGGTAAATTATATTTATACTTATCTTTTGCGTCTAAAAAAGTTTTAATAAAATCAGTTGCAATTTGATGACCAAATCCTCGTGATCCAGAATGAATCATAACGGTTATAGATCCTTTCTCTAAATTCCATACTTTTGCTAATTTCTCATCAAATACTTCATCAACAATTTGTACTTCTAAGAAATGATTTCCTGATCCTAATGTTCCAATTTGTGCCAATGCTCTTGCTATTGCTCTTTGAGATAAAAAATCATTTGATCCTTTTAAACAACCTAAATCTTCCGTTGCATCCTTATCCTTTTTATTTGCAATACTATTAGAAATTGCATAGTCAATTCCTTTTGATGTTAATTCAAATAATTCTTGTTTTGTTAATTTTTCTTTTGTTTCTGATCCTACCCCCGAAGGAATATTTTTGAATAGATCCTCTAAAATATTTTTTTTGTTTTTTTCAATTTCTTTTGATTGTATTCCTGATGTTAATAATCTTACACCACAATTTATATCAAAACCAATTCCACCAGGACTAACAATTCCTTTTTCAAAATCAAAAGCAGCAACTCCTCCAATGGGAAAACCATAGCCAGAATGCATATCAGGCATAGCGTAAGCTTTACCTAAAATTCCAGGAAGAGTAGAAACATTTTTTATTTGATTAATAGCTTCTTGTTCAACTTGTTTTAATAATTTTTCATTCAAATAAAGAGTACAATCAGTATTCATAGTACCTGATTTCTTAATTACATATTCATTTGCATTTACTTTAACAACTTCTGACATACTAGGCCCTTAATCTCATTCTTTCTCGTATTATTAAGCATTTTCTTGCGCAAATACTACTACAAAATTCAGAATAACCATGTGTAATATTTTTGAATTTTGATAGGTTGCCACATTCTAAGCAAATCCCCTCAGTCTTACTTTTTTTCATATACTTGTTATAATAATCTTCTACTTTCATTTCTTTTGTTGAGCCAAGGTGATATGCTAAACCCTGGATATTTTTACATACCTTGCCACAAATTTTACATATTACGTTAGAATCATCCATGAG
>CAIWXP010000030.1 GCA_903916665.1 Candidatus Iainarchaeum sp.
ATATACTTTACTTTTTTATAATATTTATTAAACTAATTTTAACTCAGAAAGGTGTTAACATAAATAGAATTGTTTTAATTGATTTACCAAAGGTTACTCACGATATAAAAGGCTGTTGGAGCAAAGGCTACATGGCACACGCAGGGGTTAGCTATGATAGTGTTAATTTGGCAGGCGTTTATGCGCATCAGAGTAAGATTGTGCCAGACCAAAAGTTAATTATCAAAGAACATAAAGGCTTAGTAGATACATTAAAAAAGATTGGTTATGATGTTGGGCTGTTTGATTTTCCAGAAAGTTTGAATAGGTTAGATTGCTTGGATCATTCTGCAGTTTTTATTAGAGATTCTGGTTTTTGCTATAAGAATAAATGGATTAAAGCTAATTTCAGTTGCCAAGAAAGAATTGTTGAATCAAATGTGATGGCAGAGTTAGTGGGTAAGAAATTAAACAAAGAAATTGTTACACCTCCAACTGATGCATACATTGAATTTGGCGAAGTTTATTTTGTTAATACCAATAAAGGTACTTTTTATTTTGGTGGTTTGTCAAGATCCAATGAAGCAGGGCATAATTTTATGAGAAATATTTTAAATCCTGATAATTTTATTATTTTAAAATCTCAAGGTTATCATTTAGATACTGTTTTTTCTCCTGTGTTAAATAAAGATGGAGATTTGATTGCTTTATTATATGTTGAAAAACTATTTACACAGGAATCAATTGATCATTTAAAATTATTAAATATTCCATTAATAACGGTTGATATGTGTGATTCTACCTGGGATGATGGAAAATTAGGCACATCTGCAATAAATAGTTTTATTGATAAAGGAATATTTATTAGTTGTTCAAAATTTAAAACAAAGGGTGTTGAAGAGAAATTAAAAGATTTAGGAATTACAAGATATATAACTCCTTTGTCTTGCTTCTTATTAGATGGCGGTTCAGTTCATTGTTTAACCAATGAAATTATTGATGAATAATTACTCTGGAATTTGTTGTATTCTAAATATTGCGTAATTCATATCAATAATATCACAATCTGCAATTGTCTGTGCACCAGTTTTCCAACTTTCAACAGTATTATCAAAATCTTCTTTTGTAAAGTCGTTACAATTATGTCCTGATGTTGACCAGGCACAATTTGATGTTGGTGTTATTATATTATCTCCAGTTTCAGCAGGTCCCTTAGTTAATAATCTTGCCATTCCATCGGCAAACCAAAATTCTTGTGTTACTCCATTTCCATAATCTTTATAACAATGAGTTACATTTTTATCATTTGAATTTACATTTTTTGTTGAACTATCTTGACCATTAGTTTGTAAATTAGTTTGATCATTTGTAGTTGTTGTTGTATTAACATTACTTGTATCCGTAGAATCATTTTCTGTAATGTGATTATAATCATTTATATCCTGATTTTGTAAATTAGGGTTTGGTGCATTGAAATTAATATTTTGTTTATTATTAGAAACACAACCAGATAATATTAACATAAATGTTAATGCAAATACAATACTAAAAATACTAATATACTTCATTTAATCACAACCCCTTCAAATTATTTTTTAATTCTTTTATTTCGTTTTTAAATAATTCAATTTCTATTTTATTTAATTTAATATTTACCGGATTAAGCATTTTTCCTTTTTGCACCTTAAATGGAATAGATATTGATAAGGTTCCAATTTTATAACATAATAATAATTTATTCTTTTGATTTGAATTTAATTTTTTAAAGAATTTAAAAAATACCAATCCTACAAATTTAGATGGTATTCCATTAGCTCTAACAAATTTTAAAAGTGTTAAATCTACTTTCTTTTGAAGTTTTTTATAATTCAATTTCGATTTTAAATTTAACAAAGGAATTGCTTTTCCGTGTAGACCTATACAGGTAACTTTTTTGTTAAATTCTTTTGAGAATCTTTTTGCATCTAATTCCATTCCAAAACCAATTATTGTTTTATCCTTTATTTTTTTTTGTAAATAATTAGTTATTTCATCTATAGGATTGGTAACAACAATTATTTTGGTTTGTTTATTTAGTGTATTTAAAAAAGAAATATATTCTTTAATTTTCTTTATATTAGATTTTAATTCTATATGTCTAACATCAAAATTATTTGTTTTGATTTTTGCAATATTAATACGTTTTTTTGAGCTAATTGTTGAAAATGTAATTATAACATAATCAAAATTTGTGTTTTTAAGTTTATTTAAAAATTTAATTTTTTTGTTATCCCTAACATTTTTAATAAACGGATCAAATATGAATATGGTCTTTACATAGCTTAATTTAACAAGATTTTTAACTATTTCTTTACCTGTGTTTCCATATCCAATTATTAAAATATTCATATTATATTATAATGTATTTACTTTATAATTCTTTGTAACCAATTATAATTAAAAAAATGAAAAATAAAAAAAGAAGTAGGTATTAAAACCTACATTTAATTTTGTTTTAAGGATAAAATCTATTTGGTGTTCTAGGGAATGCAATTGCATCTTTAATTGTGTCAATACCAGTAACCCATTTAACAACTCTTTCTAAGCCCATACCAAAACCTGCGTGAGGAACAGAACCGTATTTTCTAGTGTCTAAATAAAATCCATAGTTCTTAGGGTCTTCACCTTGGGCTTTTAATCTTGCAATTATAGAATCGATGTTTTCTTCTCTTTCTGAACCACCTATTATTTCTCCACAACCCTCCGGTGCTAAGAAATCA
Organism: Candidatus Iainarchaeum sp.; assembly: GCA_903916665.1. Classification (GTDB taxonomy): domain Archaea; phylum Iainarchaeota; class Iainarchaeia; order Iainarchaeales; family 0-14-0-20-30-16; genus 0-14-0-20-30-16. The sequence continues at coordinate 2,739 of CAIWXP010000030.1, forward strand.
GAACCCAAAACAACCTCTGGTCTACCGGGTGCTTCTTTCATATAAAATGCCTTTACTATTTTTGGATAGTGTGTTACAATAACAGGAGTATCATAAAGAGCAACTAATTTTTCCTCTTCCAAAGTTCTTAGGTCTTTTCCCCATTCAACTTCAAAATCACATTTATTTTTTAATAGGTCCAAAGCTTTGTCGTAGGTAATTCTTGGAAATTCTTTTTGAATAGTTGGCAATAATTTAGAAGTATCTCTTTCCATAACGTTTTCCAAATCTTCTTTGTGGTCTTCTAAAACTCTTTTAACAACATGTTTTACTAAACCTTCTGCGCAGGAAATCATTTGATCAAAGTTATACCATGCCATTTCTGCTTCAATCATCCAGAATTCTGTTAGATGTCTTGAAGTCAAAGATTTTTCTGCTCTAAAAGTAGGAGAAACGGTGTAAATTTTTTCCAAAGAGAAAATTCCTGCTTCTGCGGGCAATTGCCAGGTTTGTGTTAGGAACATTTTTTGGTCAAAATATTTTACTTCAAATAATTCTGAACCTCCTTCTGCCTGTGTACTTTGTAAAATAGGAGATTGAAATTCATAGAATCCATCTGCATCAAAATATTCATGTATTGCTTTTATTGCAGTTGCTCTAACTTTTAATGTTGTTGTTAATTTTCTACTTCTTAACCATAGATGTCTAACATCTGCTAAAAATTCTTTTGAATAATCTTTTTGTATTGGAAAATCTTCGCCTATGTGCACAATTTCTAATTTAGTTCCTTGTAATTCTAAACCACCCGGTGCCTTAGGTTCTTCTTTTAATTTTCCATGTACTATTAAAGAGCTTTCTGATTTTAGTTTATCTGCATCATTAAAGTGGGGAGAAGTTGCATCAAAAACTATTTGTATAATACCATAGGAGTCTCTCATTACAATGAAAACCTTATCTTTCATTTTTCTTATTCTGTAGACCCAACCTTTGATTTCATATTCTTTGCCAATTTCTCTATCTTCGAATATTTTTTGTATGTACATGTTTTCCCCCCTTAGTACATATTATACTAGTGTTCTCTTTAAATAGTTTAAGAGAAGCGTCCCGTGCAGGATTCGAACCTGCGACCTCTCGATTAACAGTCGAACGCACCACCGCTGTGCTAACGGGACAGAAAAAGTCGAACAAATGAGCAATTATTTCCGATTATTGTCTAGAGCAGATTTTGAAAAAGAATAGATTTTTGTTGCCTTCAATTTTCTAACCATAATAATCTCTCACTAAATAATAATTGCCCCTTTGTTTTTATAAATGTTTTCTAGACCTCTACTCTTTTTCCTGGGATTCTTTTGAACAATTGTACTTCTCCCACGTGTTTCAAACCACAAACAAATCTTGTTAATCTTTCAATTCCAAATCCTGCTCCAGCAGTAGGTTTTAATTTTCCTGCTTTTGCTAATTTAATATAATATTCATATTTTTTTTGATCTAATTTATGATCTTTAATTTTCTTCATTAATATTTTATATTCGTGGTCTCTTTCTCCTCCTGATAGTGCTTCTCCAAATCCTTCTGGATAAACTAAATCATAGTTAAAATATTCGCCTGATTTTTTAGGATCGCTTTTATCATAGAATTCTCTTTTATGACTTATTGCCCAAAATGGAATTTTATAATATTTAGATGCTTTTAATTCCCAATATTCCCCAAATTTTTCAATCAATTCCCGCGTGTGTAATTTGGGAAATGGTAATTTCATTTCAGGTAAAACTCTTTTTAATATTTTTAGTTCTTTTGATTTTGTTTTTTTCAAATGAATAAATAATTTTGAATAATATTCTTCCATTAATTCAAATACATCTGTCATTTTCGCATCTTTAATTTCAAAATCTAATTGTGTAAATTCAAATAAATGTTTTCCACTCTTCATTCTTTTTGGGTGTTCTAATCTTATGTTCGGAGATAAAATAAATATTTTGTCTAACCCTTTTGATATTGCAATTTGTTTGTGTAAAATCATAGATTGCATTAATTGTAGCTTTTGACCACAATATTCTATTTCTCCAGTTTTAATTACTGAACTATTTGGATCGGGTCCCAAAGGATCTGTAATTGGGGATAACATCACGGGTAATAATTGTGTAAATCCTTTATCTTGAAAATAATCAACACCAAATCTTAATATTTCACTTTCTATTCCTAATATTTCTTTTTCATGCATTTTATCTCACCTCTATTACTATTTGTTTTAAACTAGTTTATTAATACTTTTTCAATAATATTGTATATTTTATGAAAAAAGAAAGGTATTTATACTACTTTATTGTAAATTTTACAATATGGCCAAAGAAATTGATAGTCTGGACAACCAAATACTAGATTTGTTGCAAAAAGATTCTAAAATCAAGTTGCATGTATTAGAAAAAAAGTTAGGTGTTCCTGCATCTACAATACATTTTAGACTACAAAAATTAGAATCGCAGGGATATTTTAAATATTCAATTGATAAAAATTATAAAAAATTAGGTTATAATATTAAATCAATAGTTATAGTTTACATAAATCCAAAGGATTTAAGACTAATTAAAAAAACCCAAAGTGATTTGGCAAAAGCTATTTTAAAAATTAATGGTGTTGAAAGTGTTGATATAATAACTGGCGAAGGTGATTTGTTAGTTGTTTTGAGAGCAAAAACCATTGAAGAATTAAATAAAATGGTTTTGGAACAGATACAATTAATAGACGGAATTAAAAATACAAGAACAGTGGTTGTTTTGGAAGAACATAGAAAATAAATATGTACTTATTTTAAAAATACAATATATCTAATATTTATTGTGATTCTATGCCAAAGCCAAAAAGAATGTCAATTGGAAAAAAAGCAGTTATTGTAGGCGCAATTGGCCTGGGTATAAGTGCGGCAGCAGGTGTTGGTTTAGCATATCATAATGCAAATAAACATAAAGTAGAATTACCCTATCCTGAAAATTTTAGAAAAGATTCTAATCACGGGAGATTTGTTAATACTCCTGATAATGGGCCCAAAGTAACAGAGAAAAATTCAGGGGTAAAAAAAGATGAACAAAGGAAATCAGGCATTAATAGAATAGAATCATTAAAAGTTTTCGAACCAAAAAATAAAAGTGAGTATTATAAATTAGGTGAACGTGTAAACGAATCTAATTTTATGAAATTTTATAGTAGTGCTACATCCATGGAACAAAAATTAGATTTTGTTACAGGTTTTTGTTATAGATTTTATTTTGCAGATGAATATGGTGGACATTTTGATTTGAAAGTAATGTCTAATTCTATTTCTGGTTTACAATTGCGAGAAATATTGGCTAAATTCATGATAAATAGACAAATAAAATCTCTTAGAAATGATCCAAATGGTAAAGCTAGATTAGAAATATTTAAACAAACAATTCCTAGAGAATACCAAAAATATTTTGAACAAGGCTTAAAATGAAATTAATATAATTTTCCTTTTTTATTTTCCCATTCTTTAAATGCAATTAGACATTCGTTCTTATCAATTTGTTTTTTTGTAAATTGTTTTTCTTTTTCTTTACCTGATAAAATATCGTAAATTTCTTTATCGTCAAAACCTATTTTTGCAGCATCTTTTCTACTTGCCGAATAATACACTTTTTTTATTCTTGCCCAATGAATTGCAGCAAAGCACATTGGACAGGGTTCGCAAGTAGTATATAATTCACAGTCAGTTAATTTTTTATTTTTTATTTTTTTTGTTGCTTTTCTTATGGCAGTTATTTCTGCGTGTGCTGTTGGATCATTAGTTTTGTAAACCATATTATGCGCACGGGCAATTATTTTTCCTTTGCAAACAATTATTGCGCCAAATGGTCCACCATCTTTTTTATCAACGCCTAATAAACTTTCTTTTAATGCTTCTGCCATGAATTTGTTCATAAATATCACTTTAAATCCAATGGTGTTCTAACTTTCCAACCATCAATATTAAATCCACCCATTTTATTTAATGCGTAATTTGTTAATTTTCTAAATGTAGTTATTTTTTCTTTATTTGTTTTTGAGTCTAAGCAAGATAAAAATATATTTAAGAATTTTTTATCAGAATATTCTTTTAACACATATTTATTTCTTGCATCAGTAGTTAATAATTCATATATTTTATGTGATTTATATTTTGTTTCTCCAATGAATTGTCCATAGTCGTTAAAAAGTTCTATTAATTTATTATAATAAGAAATGTCAAAAGATTTTGAATTTGATTCGTAAAGTTCTTCAAGTTTTTCTAAATGTTCATACAAAAAGTATTTATTAATTTCAATTGA
>CAIWXP010000031.1 GCA_903916665.1 Candidatus Iainarchaeum sp.
CACTTTACAAATTTTGCGAAACAAATAATATAACATTAATTAAAAATCCACCTTTTCAAAGGTGGAGGCAAACTTAAAGGTAACAAACTGTTCACATATTAAATATTGGTTTCTTTGTTTTAAACAGTCGCAATAAATTCCCAATCCAATTCAATGCACATTTTTTTCCATGTTTCATCTTGTTCAATAAGTTTTTCACGATCTTTTAGCAAAGGGATTGACTCAAGGTACTGATCTTCGCCCAATAGTTCGCAAAACTTAAAAAGAACATAATAATAGTTCAAAAAGTTGACACGATAATCAGGGCAAGTTTTCGCATAAGGAGATTGAGTTTCCATAAAAAGGTTGCACAATGTTTCTTCTAATTCGGGGCTAAAAACAGGAGGTTTAATGCCCAATTTATTTTTAATAAATGCGATATGCTCATAATATTTATTAAATCCCAGCTTCTTCAGGATCTCTTTGGTTTTATAATGTGTTAGTTGTTCTAAACTAATTCGCTCTTTTTTAATTTGTAAATGTATTTGGTCGATAACATCATCAGGAATTTGTGTAGTTTCTTTGCCTTGAAATTGTGCCAATATTTCTTTAAAATGGTTAATTTTCTTGTACGCATAGAAGCACACTTCTTTAGGTGGCTCTTTATAAGAAGGTTTTTCATTTTCAATGAGATAAGGAATATTGACAGCACATGCATTGCAAATAAGGACACCTTCATCGTCGAGTGGAATAAGTTCGCCCTTAAAACAATGCTGACATATATCAGTAGATCTAACAAATAAATTCATATCAATAAAAGTTTCATCAATATTGCTTAAATATTTTTGAACAATATTTTTGTTTCTATTTTCAGTAATATTAGTATCAGGATTATCATTTTGAATTTTAAAGAAATTAAAAAGCATTTGATTTTTGGATGTAGTTGGTTTGTTAGAATTGGTAGTTGAATTAGGATCAATATTAGTAATATTTTTTTTATTTTCAAAATATTCAAAAATGAATTTAGAATTATCAAGGAAATAATTATTTTTTTTGTCTTTAAGTTCTTTAATTAATTCAGTAATTTCTTTGATACGATCCTTCATGTCCATAATTTGTTCAATATTAGTTTTATCAAGATTTTCAATTTGTTTTTTAAGATCAATCCTTTCTAGTTTTAATTTAGGTATAGTATCAAATTCATTTTTGGAGAATTCATTAATAAACTCTTTATGTTTTCCATCCAATGTGGTAGTATATTTTTTGCAAACACGAATTTTTTTAGCAGATTTGGGCTTGAAACTAGGCATACAGTATATTAAAGAGTAAGTTATTATTTAATTAGAAATTTTGAAAAAGATATAATATTTAATTAAATTTTATTGGTTTAAAGAGAAATATAAGTTTCAGATAATAAAGTAATAACAATGAATAATCCAGTAGAAATAGATCAAATTAAATTTAAGAAAATGGTTTTTTTATATAATGCTCTAGACAATGGATGGTCAATTAAGAAAAAACAAAATTCTTATATTTTTACAAAAAATCATGAAGGGAAAAAAGAAATATTTGATGAAGGTTATTTGTCCATATTTATGAAGGATAATTCAAATATAAATAATCTTTTGTCTTAATGTGTAGGTACTGAATTAAATTAATAAAAACAATTAATTTGATTTTAGGAATATTATTTTCTTTAGCAATATTATAAAATGGGAGGCGGTTTAATGCAACTCGTGGCTTATGGCGCTCAGGACGTTTACCTTAAAAGCCTGTAGGGTAGAAAAACATCAGGGAATATCGAAAAAATAAGATATTCATAAAGCCTTTTGTGGATCCTTTTAGGACCACTGATGTTAATCAGGGAATTACTTGTGCTCCCATCATAAGTAATAGAATAACCCTGG
>CAIWXP010000032.1 GCA_903916665.1 Candidatus Iainarchaeum sp.
CAAACTTTTTTTGAATAACAAAATCAAAAATAGATTCATTAAAAAAAAGAACATCCGAGTTACAATATTCTTTTGCATTTATATTTATATCAATTGCAACTTTTTTCGGATGAATGTAGATCTATTATATTTGGCTCAATTTAAAATCAATGTTGTTGCAAAAATTTGTTTTTTATAAATAAGAAAAATTTATAATAGTTTCGCCATTCCAATTTTGAGCTTTCCTTTTTCTTTTTGTTGGACACCGATAAGTTCTTACAGATCGGGTTTTAATAAATTTCTCATACATCTTTTCAAGATTAGTATAAATGTCCCAAACCTTAGTGTTAGAAGTATATTTCTTTATTTCTATACTGTTTTTTTCTTTATGAGCAAAATATGAAGCATACAATTGTAAATATTTGGTTGAAACACCTTTTAATTTCCGATTTATCCATGTATCAATACGTTCAGCTATATTATTTATGTATTGTACGTTTTCACCTGTTTCTGCTTGATGTTTTTTTGACTCAAAATATATATGTTCTAATTTTACTTCTTTTGCAAATGCTTGATAACTAGGATGAGCGTCTGTTACTAATTTTGTGTTTTTTTTAAATTTGTCTCCTATTGCATATAAAATATCATTGGCACTAATTCTACCAATTTTTGCAACCTTCAGTTCTACTTGTTTTTTATCGCTTGCTGCAATTATTTTAACTTGAAAATTATTATCCCCTCTACGTTTAGTTCCCCCTCTTCTTCTGGAATAATCTAAATTTTTACGACCTTTTTGGCTATATTGAAACCACAAGTCATCCACTTGAGTTATATCGGAAAATTTATTTTTTGTTTTGGGTATAGACAACAATATTTTATGTCGCCATTCAAAAGAGGTTGGAATACTTATTCCTACACGTTTTGCCATTATTTTAATTGGTAATAACCCTTCTTTTTCGACAATTGAAGCATATAATGCAAATTGATTCTTCTTTTTTATTTGATAAACTAAAGTTCCAGTTGTCGGAATAAATGTAAGATTGCAACTCTTGCATTTATAACGTTGAGTATCTTTGTACATACTATGTTTGATAATATTACTTGAATTGCAATGAACGCAACATTTTATATCTTGCTGAATCTCTAAATTATGAAAAGTTTCATCTGATTTAGGTAATTCATCCAATAAGTTTATTTGCTCTTCTCTTGAAAGTTGAAAGAATAATGATATTATTTGATCCCGTATGTTCATAGTTCCACGTATAAAATTTTCTGCAAGATATAATAATTATTTTAACAACATTGTTTTTAAATTGAGCCAATAACTTTAAAAACTTCGGAGTTTGAATTGGTAATTATTTTAACAATATAAGTACCTCGTGCATATTTTGAAATATCAAACTTAATAATGACTATTTAAGTTTTAACTGCATACCAAATAAAAAATTACGTAGAATTTGATCTTGGCAAACTCTATATTGTTTTTGATCTATTTTACGAAAAAAGGCACTTAATTCATGTTTGC
>CAIWXP010000033.1 GCA_903916665.1 Candidatus Iainarchaeum sp.
AAAAACCAATATTTTGTTAATTCTGCAACAAAGAAATAAGCAATTAAAACTCCTGCAACTAATAATAATACACTTAAAGGCATTACAACAAATTCAAATAAAGTAGTGCCTATTGGCAAAAATGTTATTCCAATTCCAAATGCAATAACAACCATAGAAACAATTACTAACCATTTACTAGGTTTACTTTTATAGAATGGTCTTTGACTTCTAATTGCAAAGGTTACAATCATTTCAGATAATGCAGATTCAACAAACCATGCAGTTCTAAATATTGGCTCAGAAACAGTCATTAAAAACATCATACTCAATATTAATACCAAATCAAAGAATGTACTTATTAAACCAAAGAAAATCATAAATCTAGAAATCAATTTTAAATCCCATTTTCTTGGTCTTTCCAAAGCTTCCTCATCAACATTATCTGTTGATATGGCCAACATTGGAATATCACTTATAAAATTATTTAATAATATTTGACTAGGTAATAAAGGAATAAATGGTAAAAACAAAGAACTTGCAGCAACGGTTAACATATTCCCCCAATTAGCACTTATAGTATTCAAAATATATTTTGTTATATTTGTAAACGTTTTTCTACCCACAACAATACCATCAATTAAAACATGTAAATCATGTTGTAATATTATTACATCCGATGCTTCTTTTGCAACTCCTGCTGCACTATCAACACTAATACCTATATCTGCTGCGCGCATTGCAGGAACATCATTGATTCCATCACCTAAATAACCTACTACATGACCTGCTTTATTTAACGTTCTAACTATTTTAAATTTTTGTTCGGGAGTAACTCGCGAAAAAACAGTATATTTTAAACAATATTCAATAAATTCTGCTTCACTTAATTTTGATAACTCATCGCCAGTAACAACTCTATTATCTACTAATTCTAAACCAACTTCAGAACAAATCTTTTTTGTAACTAAAGGTGAATCACCAGAAATAATTTTTATATTAACTTTTAGTTTTTCTAATCTTGCAATTGCATCTTTTGTTGTAAGTTTAGGAGGATCTAAAAATAATAAAAACCCCACAAAACTCATATCTTTTTCATCATCTTTCGAACTATCATTTGCAGTAAATTGTTTTTCTGCAACCCCTATAACTGTGTAACCCTGAGATTCATAATTTTCAATCATTGAAATTAATTGTTTTCTTTTTAAATCATCCAAAGCACAAACATCTAAAATATTTTGAGGACTTCCTTTACAAATTAGTTTATTTTGTTTATTTAAAGAAACTAATACACTCATTCTTCTTCTTTCAAAATCAAATTCATTATCATCCAAAATAGAATATTGAGAATATTCATTTTGCATTTCCTTAGAATCATCTGAAAGCCAAATAGCTTTATCAATTAATGTGCCCGAAGAAGTATTCTTTGTATCTCTTGCTGAATTACAAAGCATACTATAAACCAAAATTTTAGAATCCTTTTTTTCTGTAGAATCAATATAATTTTTCAATGCTAATTTTCCCTCTGTTAATGTTCCTGTTTTATCAGAACACAGAGTATCCATATTTCCTAAATCTTCAACAGATACTAATTTTTTAATAATAACCTGTTCTTTTGCCATTTTTAATGCACCATTTGACAAAGAAATAGTTACAATGATTGGCAATAGCTCAGGGGTGATTCCTACTGCCAAAGCCAAAGCAAATAAAAATGAATCAAAAAAAGATTTTTGTAAAATAACATTTGCTACAAACACAAAAAGAGTCATACCCAATGTAACATATAATAAAAAATTACTAAATTTTCTTATGTTTTTTTGAAAATCAGATTCTGGTGCTTTTTGTTCTAAAAAGGTTGCGGTTTTACCAAAAAATGTATCTTTTGCTGTACCTACAACAACCCCAAACCCATAGCCCGAAGAAACAGTGGTCCCCATAAATGCCATATTCGGTAAATCCTGTGGCAAATAATATTTTGAATCTATAACTATTGCTTTTTTTTGAACAGGCACCGATTCACCAGTTAATGAACTTTCATCGGTACTTAACTCATCAATATTCAATAACCTAATATCTGCTGGAATTATATCTCCAATGTGCAATTGAACTATATCCCCTACAACAACTTCTCTTGAATTTATTTCTAAAATAGCGCCATTTCGTATAACTCGTGCTTTCATAGTAATATACTTTTTTAATTCTTGTAATGCTTTTTCTGCTTTAAATTCTTGATAAAAACCTAAGCCGGCACTTAATAGTACTATTGATAATATAACAAAGGAATCAGTTTTTTCACCCAAAAAGAACGATATTATTGACGCTGCAATTAAAATTAATATTAATGCGTTCTTGAATTGAGAAATAAATATTTTTAATGCAAAGGACTTATCTTTATTCACAACCTCATTTGGGCCATTGATATCAAAGCGAGATTTTGCTTCTTCCTGACTTAAACCAGATCTACTTGAGTTTAGCTGTTTCAAGAGCTCTTCTTCATTTAATGCCCATTTTTGAGAATAATCCATAATTTATATATAAATGTTATATATATA
>CAIWXP010000034.1 GCA_903916665.1 Candidatus Iainarchaeum sp.
ACCTTTTTCTTTTCAAAGAAAAAGGGATCTAGTTCCAGACATACAAACATTCTTTGGTTTTAATTCGATCCATTATATTTTGTTTATGTTCTCTTAATTGGTCACTCGTAATATCTTGTGCTTGAGATTTTTGTAAAGCAAAGTTAAACAAGACCTCTAAATTAACAATATCTTCTATATTATAATTAACTAACTTTTTCAAAGCCTCTTGGTTTCCTGCCTTGTACTTGTGCCAAAGCGTTACAGCCTCTGAACCTTTCATGTCCTGAACTTCAGACATTCTACTTAAACCTAAATCATGTTCAATCTTCTTTAGGCCACCTTTATAACCAAGTTGCCAAAAAAGATACATCAAATCTATAGACTTAAACTTTTGCTTCAAACCATAGTGCTTGTCCACAAAAGGAATATCAAACCTATTCCCATTAAAAGTAACCAAATAATTACAAGCATCAATATCATTTACTGCTTTTGTATGATTATGCTTATCAATGTACACACTAGTAGCATCCAAAGAATGCAAACCTATCAGAGTTACATGATTATACTCTGAACTTAAGCCAGTTGTCTCAATATCCATATAGCCCACATTACTAGGTTGAGACATTTCTTGAAACTCTTTCTTTAGATCTTCTAATTTAGTTATTGTTTGCATGAAATAAAGATATAGAAAAAGAATATAAAGTAAATCTTAAATTTGTTTTTTAATCAAGTTTTGTGTTATCTAAAAGATCTTTAGGAATATTACTCCACAATCCATTTTTTCTTAAATAATCTGCCAATTGAGATATATATGAATTTCTACGATTGCCTTTTCCACTAAAAATTTCGGTGTTTACCAAATTTCCTTTGCCAGCATCTATTGCTCTTCTTAAAGCTATAACATAAAACTGACCGTGACTTATTGCCCATGCCATTTCAAAACCAAATCCATTATCTAAAGCCCAGAACATTTGAGGCTTAAATCCATCATCTTCTGCAGACTCTAATAATCTTTCTCTCTCGTCATCAGTAGGAACTCTTTTTAATGATTCTTTTTTTTCTAATATTCTTGGTTTTAATTCCCGTCTAACAGTATTAGATCTAATTCTTGAAACCGGTCTTTTTGTAAATGACATAAAATCACTCTCATAAATAAATATATTTTATAAAAAATTAATTACCATATTATTTAAATAATTATCTATATATAGTTAGAATATGTCAAAAAAGATTTTAGTTGTATGTGCAGGAAATTCACAAAGAAGTCAAGCACTAAGTCATTATATAAGAGAATATGGAAAAGCAAACGGATTAGATTTAGAAGTTAAAAGTGCAGGCGTATCAGTTGATTCAATAAAGAAACATATTGCAGAACATGGCGCCAGCACACCAATGACAGATAAAGCCATTAGAGCACAAGATAGATTAATTCCAGAATTACTTGATGAACAAGGTGAATCAAGAAGAATAGATGGAACAATGAAACCCATAACTCGAGAATTAGTTGAAGAAGCAGACATTATTATTGCAGTTGAACCATATATTAGAAAAAAAATTTGTATTTTGTTTCCTGATGTAGAACACAAAATAAGAATTGCAAAAGATTTAGCAGCAGAAAAAGATGTTAATGCAAGATTTATTGATCCTTATTCATCAAAAGAAAATCAACCCTACAGAAGAAATTCAATAAAAGATAATCCAAAAACTGGACAAACAATAAGAGCTAATTTAGTTATGGCAAATGAAGCACACAGATTAGCAAAAAGAATTGTACCAAAAATAATGAGACTATAATATTTTTATTTTCCCTAAATTAGCATCTAACTCTACTTTCTTATTATTTTTTAAAATTTGAGTTGCATGTTTTGTACCAACTATACAGGGAATTTTAAACTCTCTCGCAACAATAGATGCATGACACAATAAACCACCTTCATCAGTTATTATGCCCAAACAGTCTTTCATAAATGGAACCATATC
>CAIWXP010000035.1 GCA_903916665.1 Candidatus Iainarchaeum sp.
AGCAATACAACTATTACGATAATGGATAAATCTAGTGGCATAACATATTTATCTTTTTTAACAGATGGTAGTTTAAGAGATGTGGTTTTACCAATAAATAAAGATTATAATTTAATTGCAGATAATAGAAGCATGTCTGGCTCTGTAGATTATAGATCTAGTACAGATGTTAATAAGTTAGATGATTCTGGTTATTATAGAGATAGTGTAGATATTCCTATGAAAATTGATGGTGTAACAGTTAATTTTAAAGTAAATATAAATAATGATGACAATACTGATTTTACTGTTAATACAGTTTGGCAAGATTCAGAAACCAGCGATTATCAAATGTTTGATTTTGATGGAAATAATGGCAAATTATCTGTTCAAGTACCGGCAGGAGTAAATGTTTGGTTTAAAGTAAGCAAGCATGTTATTGAAAGTTCTTCATTATTAAATATTTCTGATGAATCTACAATAAATTATTATTTAAATTCTATGAATTTTGATAAAGATAAAAATTATGATATTAATGTTGTCTTAAACAAAGCATCAATATTAGATTTAACAACCAAACCATATTCCTATGATAAATTTTATACTAGTCAAACTTTAAATAAAGTAGTAACAGATAACAATTTTACTAGTAATAGTGAATATTATTTGGCTTTTGATGTTGCTGGCCAAGCAATATCAGATAACAATTGTATTGGAGATTTAGCTAGTGGTATAGGTTTATCTTTTTTAGTAAAACCAGAAAATCCAAATTTAATGTCAGTTAAAGACATTTTGGAATATGGTAATGATAGTTTAGAACACTCTACAGTGGGTTTTGATTTTAAAAATATTTTTGTTAATACAGAAGCACAATTAAATGAAATAGATGTATTTAGAGTTGTCGTAAAAGTTAAAACTGGGGATTTAAATACTGGTGATAGTATTGGTTTTTTGGAATATGGTGTAGACTATAATTTTCCTAAAAAAACAAGTAAAGTATTTGATTCTGGAGAAACAATAAAAAAATTAAAGAAAGCAGATTCTGATTTAAATATAACTACAATAATTGATGTTAATTTATTTACTAATGATTCAACTGAAGGAAAATTAGTTTTGCCAATACCCAAAGATACTTTAGATTTATTGGTTAATCATAAGTTTGTGGTTAAAGATACTGTTTGGTCATCAAGAAGTACATCTGTATATTGTGATGAATATTTACAAAAGTTAGATACATTTTTGAGATTATTAGATTTAAATTCTAGTTTTGATGGTCAATATATTAATCCTGATGGAACAGTTAAGAAAACATTAAATGTTAAAAAAGATTTATTAAAACCAATGTTGGATTTACCAACAGCTATAGATTTGTGGTTGGATTTTGATATCTATCTAGATTCGGATCCAAATGTGGCACCAGCACATATAAGAATTCCTGTTACAATTAGATTAAATAGGGGAGATAGACCTCAGAATGATTGTTTAACAGCATATTACAATTCAAATATTTTAAATTATAAATATATTGCAACCAATACTGGAATGAATTTATATAATGGTTCAACTATGCTTAAAACAATAGATTATAATTTGGATTTAATTAATTCACTAAATGACGCAGAAAAACAAAGTATAAGTACTATGGGATTTGCTCCAAATTCCACAGGACTAACTTTTATTTTCACAAATCTTTTCCTGTTTTGGGGAATTGCAATATATTCCACAAATGGGGTAAATATACAATTACAAAATCCTAGTGGATTATTATATAATTTAGATCTTTCTAATAATGTAACAACAAAACTAGCTTTATTAAATAGTTGTTATGGTTGGGATTTTAATTTGGCCATGACTGGTGTTGATAGTACATTAAAAAATTATTCAAATAATATATATTTATCTAAATCAGACGTATTAAAATCAAAAAATATAACAATGCCAAATCTAAATCTATTTTGGTTATTGCCAGTATATAGAAGTAGTATTTCCGATAATTCTAAATATGATGCTTATTCATCATATTTTGTTGTAGCTCCTAAAACAATAGATAATCAATTTAAATTAGATTCTAGCTATGTGGGATATAAAGATACAAATAAAATATTAAAATATGAAACAGATATTAGTTCTAATAAAAATCCAGATTGTGTTACAAAATCTTGTTCTGCGCCTAATTTGGTTAGAATATGGAATAATAATAGTCAAAATGGATTTCCAAAAATAATAACATTAATTAATGATAGATATTATTTAGTTCCAAGTGGTATGCCAGTAACATTAGGTACCGAATTTTATATATATACATTTCCTGCACAATATGATTTTTATACAGAGTCTCAAACATATTATCCTGATAAAAATAATTTATTATATGACCAATTATTTTATAATATTCCTTTTAAAGTACCAGATCCCAATCTTTTGGTTATAAATGCTTTGCCAATAGGTTCTTGCATAAAACCAAATAATCCTGTATTAAAGTTTGATTCAGATAATATGTTTGCTACTTGTGGTTCAGATTTTAATTCATCTACAATTTTAACATTAAAATTGGATACCAATATTAATAATATATTTACTGTTGTTTCTTCAGATCTTATTACAAATGTTAATGATTATAGGAATTTAGATTTAAATGCAAATTCTGGTTTTTATTATAAAAGTTGTAAAAATAATTTTAGTAATTGTATTGTTGATACTAATTTAAATGATGTAATATTTAATACCTCAAAAAAGAATGTATTATATTATGTTCAATATGGTAGCCACATATATTTGCCAAAGAATTTTTTTATGGTTTCAGGAAATACATTAAGTCAAAAAATTGCAAATACTAGTTTAATTGTAATATCCCCAAATAATTCTATAAGCGATAAGAATGGATCGGCATATTATTTGTGTGAAACAAAAGATTGTTTTAATTTAAGTAACGCAATAGATTATTATAATATAGGGTATATAAAAACAAAAGTTAGTAATGGTGTGGGATATTTGTATAAATGGGATTTTAATAGAATATTTTTAGATAATGCATATCAATCAACAACATCTAACTTTTTATTATTTAATACTCAATCAGTAATATCTCAAAATATAGGATCTGTTTTTGTTGGTGCAGGATTATTAAATAATGGTTCTTCTAATGGGCCTCAAATAGAGGATGTGAATTTAGTATATCAAAACAAAGTAATATCGGATAATAGTTCAATATTTAGTAATAATGATATTGCTACAATAAATTTACAAATTAAATCGAATTCTAGTTTTAATTATTATGTTAGAATTGTAGACAGAACCACAAGTAAAACAACAGTTTATGATTCTACAACAAAGAATTTTAATTTAACAATAGGAAATAATTATGATTTAGACGTAAGATATATTAATAAAACAGATAATACAGATCATTCTTTATATCTTATTAATAACATTTTTGTTGATTTTAGTGATGATGAATTAGATTTTGATGCTTTTTTTGGATCTATATATTCTTCACATAATTATTCTGAATTTTTAGGTATAAAAGATGAGTTGGATCCTATAAATGTTGATTATAATTCTTCTCACCAAAATTGTAATGACGAATATTGTTCTCGAGAAGAATTTGATGCCGGTTGTAATTATGTTGTGCCACCTTGTGATTCTGCATGTAGTCCTCCGTGTAATAAAGATAATACTGGGAAATGTAACCAAATTTTAATAAAATGGCAAAATACTTGTGATTCAAGTAAACCAGTAAAATTATTAAAGGATAATTTTCAAGATTATGGTTTAAAAGTAGACTCTGTTGGAACCTTCACTTTTAATAAATCAAAACAAACATTGACTAGTTTAAATAGTACTCCTTCAAATGATCAAATATTTTATTATATGCCTTTTAGAATATCAAAGAATAGTCTAAAAAATGAAAATTATGGTGCATGTTTTGTTATTGATCCAATAAAATTTTCAGAAGATAATAATATGCTTAATGGTAATACTTATAGTTGTTGGTACCAATATATAAATACTAGACTTACAGATAATATTTTAGCATTCTATACTGATTCTTGGTATGCTGACTCAACAGCACCACACCTTATTACCTCAAATTTATCTTTTGGTGTTTCGGTTTGTGTTTCAAATTCAGATTATAGTAAATGTAATGGATTATTAA
>CAIWXP010000036.1 GCA_903916665.1 Candidatus Iainarchaeum sp.
ATTATAATTTATATTATTTATTTTCAACATCAATATTCTTATCATTAACAAATACTCTAGTATAAAGACTATTTGCAGATTTTGAAATACACAATTTTCCTGATTCAATACCTGTTAATATATCTGCTAAACTATTTACTTCTAAACTTGTTTCTGCACCAACAGACATTGTAGGAGCTATTAAATTTTCTGCATTTGTTACTGTTGCCCCTAAACTTGAACCTTCTTTACCAAACACTATTGAATATATAGTATATGATTGTGCTAAAACTTTTGTTACGCTTACAGCATCATAGGTTAATTTTGCAGTATAAACATCTAAATCACTTCTTTGTGAAGTCTTTGGATAAACATCTAATAATTTTTGTCCAGTCATATCTTCAACTTCATTATTAATATCACTAGGCATTGCAAACCAAGGTAATATTGCAGTATCATTCAATTGATTTTCACCATTATAACTTAATGAATAATACAATCCTGTTTCTTGTTCTGTATTTTTATTTTGCATATCATACTTCACCAATGAATATTGCATATTTGGTATAAATAATAAATTCACATTACTTGATCCTGCAGATTCTGTTCTATTTGCTTCAAATATTGTTCCTCTTTTTGAACCATTCATCTGTGAAAACTCAGCAGTAGTTGTAATATTAACATGTGATTTTGGAGTAGAATCACTTTCTTGTAAACCTGTTAATACTTTTGCATCTAAGTTTTGAGTATCAACTGTTATTGTATCTCCAGAAAAGTCAACACCATAACCTTGTCTACTAATATTTGAATTTATTCCAACTCTTCCATCAATTGGCATATAATAAAATACATTATCATTTGTTGCACTTCTTATTTTATTTAATACAATTTCAATATTTGCATCTTTAATTTGTAAACTACCTTTTGGAAAGGTCATATTTACATGAACTTCATACAATCCAGGACCCATTGTTTCAGCATTTCCTAAATCATTTGTAATCTTAAATGAACCATTTTCAATTTTGTTTTGTAAATCAAATTGATTTACTAAATCTCCTCCATTATTCAAGAATGAATCAGAATAATTATAAAAATCAGTTAAGAAATTTTTACTTAATCCATCATCCATTAAATATGCTTTATAATGTAAAATATCTTCAATTTTAAATAAAATATTTTGATCTGTTTCATTGTTAGAATCATAAAAAGTGTGTAAAAGCATTTTACCATTGGGTAAAACATTTGTACCAGGGTATTCTATAATACAACCCCCTTTCCAGTTAAATGCATCTATACTAATAGTTCCAGTAAATGGTTTGTTTTGACAATTTAATCCATTGACATCACAAACACTATAGTATAATGTTATTTTTTTTGACAATAAATTTGATGATCCTGCCGGCACATCATTTTGATTTGGAACATCTATTAATTTATAGGTATATAATTCTTCCCATTTTGTAACTTGTTTTCCATTTTCCACATCTAACCAACTTGTTTTTTCTTGTTTTAATTCAGTTGGTTGAGTACCTTCAAATTGGAAATATAATTTATTATTAGGAATAGTATTTGTGTCTTCATTTAAAATATTTACTACTTGTAAATAAATTTCTTTTCCATCTTCACTTTTTGTAATCATTAATTTATTTGCAAAATTTTGAGCTATATTTAAATCATTATTAATTCCAAAATAAGGTGGCAAATGTGGGCAAGTTGGTACACTCATATTAGACATTATAGTTTGTGCATTTTGCATATGTTTTAAATTTGAAATCATAAATTGTGTTGAATCACAATATTGTTTCACATTTCCATTTTCATCAGGTTCACAAAAATCACTTTCAATAGAATTACTCCAATCCAAAGCAATTTTTGGTTTTGCAGTTTTTCCTGTAAATCCAATTACATTTCCTTGAACATCGGTACAAGGACTTCCTATTGAATTTAACATAATATCTTCTGGTTTTGTATTATGGAATGCAACTCTTATATTACTATTAATTAATCCTAATATTCCACCATTTATTTCTACAGGATATGTTTTATAGCACCATTCTGAATTACAATCTTCAGATTTATAAAAATTACTATAGGATATTGGACTAAATTGTAATTTAAATAATCCTGCATCAGGATATCCTCCTTGGATACCTCCTTGAGTAGCTCGGCCCCATAATTCTGGTTTTAATTTACATGGAACAACAACAAAAGTAGTTAATTGTACACTTTTATATGATCCTCCTCCACAGGCAGGATAAAATGTAACTGTATTTCCTTCTGTTGTAGGTTCTTTATCCCACCAACAATTTTCAAATTCAGTAAAACCATCACCAGGTTTTAAATATAAAATATTAGCAGTATCTAAAACATAATCTCCAGAACTACAAGATGCTTCAAATTTTAATCTATCTGTCCAGGTTTTTTCAGTCATACCTACGTGCCCCGTTGCACCTTCTTTTACTATATTATATTCATAATGATCTTGACCAGTTATTTTAAAAATATCACTATAATTTACATTTGAACTATCTGAAGGTATAGAAACTACTTCCCCATTAACTAAAATTGTATTTGATTCTGCATCCTTTAAAATTAAATATCTATTTATTTGATGATCATCAATAGAAGAGAAAGAGGTCATAATTAAGGCCATTATTGCTATTGCTGCTAAAATAGCTGCAGCAGCAATCACTCCCACACCCGTAGTTGTTAAAGTTCCAGCTACTGGAATTGCAACAGTAATTGTAGGCGTAAGTGCACCAGCTACACCTGCCGTACTAGCGGCAGCGGCGGCAGAACCAGCTGCAGCACCAGCAGCTGCACCGGCAGCAACAGCACCGGCGGCGGCGGCAGCAGCACTTACTGTAAAAGTAGATGTTATGGTACATAATAATGTAACTAATATTACTGCAACAGCACCAGCCATAGAACCTATAATTGTTCCAGTTAAAGCCCAACCACCCAAAGTAGAATCACTAGAAACACTATCAAATATATCTTGTACATCTCCTAAAAATAATCCATTATCTCTTCCTGCATTCAAAACATTTTCAAATATATCTCTATCTGTTATTTTTAATGGACCGGGAATATCAATATTATATACTTTCATTACATCTGATTCTAAACCACCAGTTGTTAATACACTAGATACACTTCCACTACCATAGGTGGTTCCAGTACCATCTTTTGGAATATGAGTTTCTAAATATGGATTTGCCATAAATAAATAATTTGTTGCACTTGTTTGAACATTTACTGGTAAAAATTTAATTCGTTTATAGGAGAAATCTTGAGGTTGTTTTGCATATATTTCTAAAGCATAGGCACCAGAAACTTCAGGTCTTGTAATTGATACTATTTGATCACTAGTTATTGCACTTTTTTCATAGTATTGGTTTTGTCCAACTCCATCAAAAGTAAATCCTGTATAGCCTAAAAAACCATTTACATCTGAATCGCCACTTAACTCTTCACCACAGGATTTAGGAGTTAAACCATCATTATCTTTACATATTCTAATATCTATTGGTAAACCAGTACAAACATTTTGTAAAGTCACATTAAATTTAGTTGCATCAGCAGTTGGATTTGGTGTTGTTATATCCACACTAAATTGTTTAGGTTCCAAATTCAAATAATCAAATTCTTCTCCTTTATCATTTAATACTTTTATACAATCACTTATATTCAAAACAGAAACATTTAATTTTAATTCTTTTGATTCTACTTTTTTTAATCCATCAGATGTTTGAACCATTCCAATTAATTTTAAAGTAATAGTTTCTTTTCCCATTACACCTTTTGGTAATAAAGAAATATTTCCATAAACTTCATCTTCTCTTGCTTGCCAATTTGTTGCAAAATCTTTTGGAATACTATATTTTAAATCTGCAAATTCACCAGTGGTTAAACTAAAAGCATAATTTCCTAATCCCAATGCACCAGAATCATGATTCATTAAAATATAACCTGTATCAAAAGTAACTGGCAAATTAACATTCATACCCTGATCATTCTGTGTTTGTATCATACAATTATTATAAACAATAATTGGAATATTAATTGCTTTAGAACCATCACTTGCAAAACTATTATTACCATCACTTGGTAAACCTACTATTAAACAATCTTCCGCATTGGTTGGATAACCATCGCTAGTTATTTTAATATCAAAAGGAACTACTCTTGTAAAATCTTCACCCTGAGTTTTAAAATATAATGTTACTGATCCATTAACACTTTCATTTTTTCCAATTTCTTTACTTACACTATCATTTAATGCTGCTTTAAAAATATTTTTTAATTCTGTTTTTGCTTCGCCTTCTAATACTCCAGAACCATCATAGTTTAATTGTCTTCCTAAAATTACTTTATTATTATAAACTTGACCAATATAATTTTTCATTTCAGTTAAATTCAAAAAACCTTGAGAATCTTGAGAATAATTATTTACTGTTAAATCTAAATGATCTAAAGTTATATCTGCTGCAGTATTATTAATAACACTTAAAGAATCATAGGCTTCTTTTTGTGCAGGATAAATTAAATTTGCTACTAATTTATCTTTATCAAAATCAAATA
>CAIWXP010000037.1 GCA_903916665.1 Candidatus Iainarchaeum sp.
ACTCTTTTATAATCAGAAAGGTCATGTCTTAAATTTTTATAATGATTAATTGTGAATTCATCTTGATTAACTATTTGTTCTATTTTTTTAATAATTATTTCGTATCTTAATTTATCTTTTTTAAACAATTTTTTTAATTCAATTTCTAATTCTTCAGAAATTTCATAATTAAACATCTTAGTCACTTGATTCTATTCTTTTCCTTAAATCAGCAATATTAGTAGATTTAAATCCATTTTTCTTAATATGCTTATCACAAGATTTTATCATTGCTTGTATAATTTCTTCTTTTACTTGTCTATCCACAAATTCTTCACCATACATATCTAAAAATTTATTCAAAGCCTGAGACTTATCATTTAGCCCATACTTTGCTTTAATCACACCTAATACCCTATTACCATATTCATTTACTTTTAAATTTAAAGTTACATCCGACATAAATAATCACAAAATAATATAGCTACAAAAGTTATTTAAAGTTATTGTAAGTTAGGTTTAAATATATAATTAAAAAATTTGATTTTAAAGAAAGTAATAAAATTAAAAAAAAGAGAAAAGAAAGTTAGGGTAAAAAACCCTAACTAACTATGTTTTATTTATTGTGTTAAGTTACCTAATGATGCGATTAAATCATTAACAGCAGCTTGAGTGTCTTCTTTTGTGTATCCAGCAACATATAAGTTACCTGCGTTCATAGCAATAACTTTGTCACCATCAGCAGCTAAAGGAGCACCTAATAATGTAGCAGTTTGATCTTTACTTGGGAATAATGAATTAACCATATATCCACCAACTACAATATATTTACCAGTTGTTGCTTCTGTGTCTTTCATAGGAACGAAAGGTAATCCAGTGTATTTTACACTTTGATCAACAGTTTCAGTTACATTTGTATCAACACATTTTTGACTTCCACCAATAGCAGTGTTTCCATAAACTCTAAAAACACCTTCAACAGCTTCTTTAGGCAATACTAATTGAGCATAAGCATCGTCAACTATTGATATTGTATTTCCGTTTAAGTCCATGAATGATTTTAATTCACCAGTTTTAACTCTTAATGCTTTTCCACCTGTCATAGTTAAAACAAAGTTTGCATCTTGGCTAACAGCACTAGCAGATACTGCACTAGTAATACTGTTTTCTGAATCACTATCATCAGTCAATTTATCTGTATATGTATCAACATCGATCTTAGTAATTCTTGAACCATTTGTTGGTATTACTTCAAATACAGCTGCCCAAAATGATTTATCATCATTATTGATCATGTTATCAGTTAATGCACCTATATTTTGCATTTTATCTTTCTTTGGCAAATAATAAGGTAACATATTACCAGTAGCATTTGTATCAACTTCTGAATCTTGACCCATATTAACAGTTCCTTTAAAACTTAAAACTCCACTAGTATTTTGTAAATTAGGGAAATCTTGAGCTTCTAATAATAACCAACCGTAATATTTTGCGTTTGATGTAGTTCCATCATGAGCAACAGCCAATGCATAATTAAAAGTTTTTCCGTCAACAAAAAATGGGATTGTGTCAAAACCATTTACATCTAAAGCTGTAACATTATCGTATGATGATGCATCTGAGTTATATTTTCCTTCACCATATGCAAATTTCATAGTAGTGTCTTTATATATTACAACATAGAATGTTTGACCATCTAATTTTATTGTAAAACCAGATTTATCACCATCAGTAGATATTGTTGATGATCCTAAATCAAAGTAGAATGGTAAATTATGTACTGTATCGCTCGAATCAGTAAATACTAAACCTCTTGCTGAAGCTCCACCATCATTATTTGCAACTTCATTAGCAACAGTTACTGTTGTTGCATCTTTACCAGTTGATTCATAAGGAGTCATATTTAATCCAACAAATTTCAAAGCAAAGAAATTATTTGGTAAATAAGCTGCGTCTCCTGGTTTTAATGCAGCATCATCTAAGAATCTATA
>CAIWXP010000038.1 GCA_903916665.1 Candidatus Iainarchaeum sp.
AAATTAAGCATAAACTCGAAACCGTCGCCGCAAAATGATGGGCTTCGTTAAATCGTTACATCGTGAATGGTTGATGAATTAAATGGTGAAGTATGTTGTCCTAGATTTGATCCTGCACCATGGGATGAGAAAACTATTGAATGGAAAAATAAATCATTTGTTAAGAAAAATATTTTTACTTTATTTTATATGCCCTTGAATATGGGCCCAACAGTTACGAAATTAATTAAAATTATGGAAAATGCAAAAGCAGTTCCAGAAAGCAAAAACTTTTTAATGTTGGCCTATTCTTCTAGCATGTGGAAAACAGAATTATATTTACATGTAACAAAACAAGTTAATGGTTTAGATAATACTACAATATCAGGAAAATTCTTATCAAAGGTTTATGAGGGATCATTTAAAGATGCAAAATCTTGGTATTTGGATATGAAAGATTATACAAAAAGAAAAACAGGTAAAGAACCTAAAAAAATTTATTGCTATTATACAACTTGTCCCAAATGTGTTAAGAAATATGGTAAAAACTATGTTGTGCTATTAGCACAGGTATTGTGAAATTATGATTAATAAAGATTTATTTGTTTATGGAATAGCAAAAAAAGCATCTGAAAAAGATATTGAGAATGCAATAGAAAAAGTATTGTTAGAATCTACTAATGGTTTATCCTGGCTAAAAAAAGGAGATACTGTTTTATTAAAACCTACTTTGAATTCCAATGATCCTTATCCAGCAACAACTGATCCTCTTACTTTGAAAGTTGTTGCAGAATTATTGCATAAAAAAGGAGCAAAAGTAATATTAGCAGATCAATCAGGAATAGAACATGTTATTCAAGATAAAACAGGAATCTTAAAAGGATCATCACAAAAATGCTTTGAAGACTCTGGAATGAATAAATCTGGGTTATATTTTAATGCTTTAGAAAAAAGAGGGTGGAATAGTTTTTATAAATTTAATAAAACTAAGGCGTGGACAAAAGGATTTTATATTTCTGATATAGTAAAAAATGTAGATCATATAATTAATTTACCTAGAGTTAGTACCCATGCCCAAGCAGGAGTAACTTTAGGTTTTAAAAACTTTGTGGGATTATTAAGAGAAGATAGTAGATTAGAATTCCATAATTCTGGTCCTTTTAAACAAGCAATAAATGCATTTGCAAAATCAAAAAGTAAAACATTAAAAACTAATTATGTTAATGAAAATAACTTCTTTGAGAAAATAACAGAAATAAGTTTAGCTACAAAAGACAAATTAAGATTAACATTATTTACAGCAACTAAACTACAAACTACTTTTGGGCCAGATAAAAAACTAATGGGATTGTTTACAAGTTATATTGTTGAACCCGAAATAGGATTGGTATTTGCTAGTTCAAATCAAGTTGCAACAGAAGCATTGGCAATAGCATTTTTAATTTTAAACTATAAAACAATTCCTGAAAACAAAAAGGTATTACAAAAACTATTAATAACAGCCAATGGCAAGATTAAAGAATTAGGAAAAGAAAATGTTTGGGATAATTTGTTTATTAAAAGTGCTTTGAAACTAAAATTAGGAAATAAAAATTTTGATGTTAATTATAATAATGTTCCAATTAAACTACAAAATGAATTAATGAATATATTAAATAATAAATAAAGTGATTTTATGAATATTATAAAACAATATAGAGATGAGAAAAAAATTGAAGACTTAGAATACAGAAGAGAATTAGAAAATCAAAATTATTTTGAAGAAGAAAATGAATCAGAAGACGATTTCAAAAAATTTGATTAATCTAAATGTACAATTTTATCTTCTTTGTAATAGGGCTTTCTGCCATAGACTATAATACCGTAATCAAAATACTTTTTATGATTATCAGTATCGTGCCATCGTTCTAAAAATTCTTTATAGGATAAATAGGTTCTTACAATACTAGAAGGATCATCAAAAAAAATATAATGTGAATTATAACCAATTGCAACAACATAGTGCCCATCAATCCAATCACGATTCCAATGAGATAATTTTTTATTGGGATGTGCTTGAATATCAACTATAATCGGAATATCCTTATCAATAAATTTTTTTATGTCGTCAATGTTTAAACCACGTGCGTCTGCTTTAAAACCATAATGTTTCGCAACCTTAACTAGATTATCTATTGATGTACCTTCTTTGGGGTTTGTATGTGCATAATGCATTATATGATCTTCTCTTGCATCTACACCATAGTAGGCTAAAACACTTTGCAAAGATTTTGCACCACAATCATAATTGTAGGTTTGTCTGGAAACAGGAAACTCTAATATTTTCATAATATAAGAAAAGAAATAAATTATATAAAGTTATGCAATCAAAAAAAGTCTAAATAATACTTTTCATACTCTTTATGATCACCAACAAAATAAAAATTAACTTGTTTTGTATCTTCAAATATCCTATATAATAATCTATATTGACCAATTTCATCAACAAAAAAATTAGCACCTGATTTCAAATGTCTTTTTGCAGGATATTCTAGAACTTTTGAGATTTTCTTTACAATACGAATTTTCAATTCACGAGATTGTTTATTAAAATACCTATTCCAATCTTCATCATAAGTAGCAATATATTCTGACATAAAACATATTATTTAAGATATTTTTCGTATTCCCCTAATGCTTCTTTAGAATTTAATATTTTTCTTCTACCTGCTTTTGCTTCTGTATCTATATAATCTAATTTCTTATTAATTAACTCTATTTCTTTATTTAAATGTTCTTTTCCAAAATAAACAATTGCCATTCTTATTGCCTCAGATTGAGTATTAGCATAACCTTCTTCAACCATTAAATCCAAATACTCTTTAGTTACTCCTCTCAATATAACATTCATAATAAATCACTAATATAATTAGAAACAAATGATTTAAATATGCTTTGTTTTTGATTCATTATTGATCTAAAAAGAACCCAAAAGGGTTAGAGGATTCTTCGAATCCTCATAAAGGACCTGGACCGGGATTTGGACCCGGGTCAGAAGATCCACAGTCTTCTATCCTAACCACTAGACCATCCAAGTCATACAAGCTTTTTCAAAAAAAGCTGACATTTTTAGAACATAGAGTAACATTTGTATCTAAACTAGGTTTTTCAAACTTTAATAATAAAGAATCATTATCCTTAAAAAGCTTTAGAATAACTCTTGAATCATTTTTATTTAAGCCTAAAGAATCTCTTATCTCTAAAGGTAAAACTAGTCTAGATTTAGAATCCAATGCAATTACATAGGTTACTTGGGTGATGAAGTTGATCCCTTCTGTTTAATGTATTTGTATTTTCGCTCATATCATCATCACCTCACATGTATAAAATTCTAAAATCTTTTATTGTAATAATATAGGATTTATCCCACTATATAAAGATTTCCTAAGTTATGTTTACTACTCCTTAACCATTTATTGTTAAATTCCAATAGGTTAATTCCTGGCCTGTTGCTTGATCTTCAGTTTGAGGCCCAAATATTCTACTATTTTGTCCAATCAATTTATTTCCTGTGGCAAAACCATTAATAGATATTTGCATACTCACCATCATTGTTCCTTTACCTAATTGTTGATCTGGTAAAGTATCACAATAACTATCTCTTGTTGATGAAGGTATTTTATCATAATTTACATCAACATTAAAAAATGGAGAACCATAATAATGAGTATTTACATCAAATCCTAAAAAAAGTTTTTTATTCTCAAGAGTTATTGGAATTTCTCCTGTACCTTCTTGTGTTGTAATTGTACATCCAGAATCAACAACACTTTTATAGGACCAAAGAAATTTTCCCTCTTCCAAATAATAATTCTGAAGTCCAACAGTCATACCATAGGCCTCATATTGTTTTAAGGTTGTTCCAATAATATCATACTTCTCAGATAAATAAGAATTTGGTTCAGTAGATTCATATTCATAGTGCATTCTACTACACATAGTTTCTGCAGTCTTTTCTTTTGCTTCTGCTTGGTTTTGCAAATCTGTCCAACCTAATAAACCACATAAAATAGCAATTTCTTTTAATCTATTAACACAGGTATATTGATCATTTATCTCATTGGAAACTCTTTTCTTAATTGTATCCCAAACCTGTTGATTTATTTTTCCTGTTGTATCTAAACCCATTTTTTCAATTACTTCTAAAGCATTCAATAACATTGAATTAGAAGAATTAGGATTATTTATTATATCTAATGCCCAATTTAATATTTTTGCTTTTGCTGTTGTATCAATTGCACCTTCATTTGGCAAACCTAAAGATTGTGCTAACCCCAAAGCATTTAATAATTGCATAGGTGTTGCATTAGGATCATTTATTACTGCATTTGTTTGTGCTGTTGCTGCATCTGTTACTGCTTGTTGCTGTTGAGAAGTCTCTGTTCCTTGGGCTTGGGCATTGCCTAAATTATTTAATGCATCCTTTGTTGCTTGTTCAGAACCTTTAGGATTTGTAGGTTCAGGCTGTACTGCATTTGGATCACTATTCACATTTATTACTTTAGGATCAACTTCACTAGGACCCCCATTATTTGGACTATTGGCAGTACCATTATTATTAGTTAAATTAGATTGTGTTGTTCCTAAGTTATTGTTATTAGTTGCATTAGAAACACAACCAGATAATAAAACAACACCAATTAAAAAAATACCCAATATAAAAATAGAAACTTTAGCAAGCATAGCATCACCCAAACATCAACTGTCAGAATAATGTAAAAGAAGTATAAAAAGCTTTACTTAAACTTTAACAATAATAAAATAATGATTCTTTTCAAAAGGATTCAAATCTAAAACCTTTTCTACTCTTATCTTAGCCTCTTGGAACTTTCTTACGCTTATATCTAAAACTTGCTTAGGTTGCTTTGTTGAATCTATGCTATTTGTTTTCAAAGCAATTGCGTGTGTTCCGGGCTTAGCAAAGAGTTTTATCAAATCAATAAATGTTTCAACCATATTCTTTTGTGCAATGTCTTGAAAAACAAAATCAAACTTTTGGCCTTTTAATAAATCACAATCTTCCAAATGACCTGCATCAAATAATAAAGGAAAAACATTGTCTCTTTTTTTAGACAATTCTAAAAAAGGTAACATTGTAAAACTAGAAATATCAACACCAATAATTGATTTAGCTTCCAAATCAGATAAATGAGAAACTGTTGTTCCTGTCGATGAACCTAAATATAAAACATCTTTGTTTTGTAAATCTGGCAAAATAAATCCTTTCTTTATTGCTGCAGAAATCTTTGAACTAAAAGGACTCCATTCTCTCAGATAATAATTATCCTGTTTAATAATTACTTCATCATACCATTGTAATTTATCAGAACATTTGGTATACAATCTATCTTTCACATAAACTAAATTTTGATTCATAATTATCACCATTAAGGAAAGAAAACATTTCCATATAAATCATAAATAACAATAGGATCATGAGGTCTTAAAGTTAACATTGCTTTTGCTGTTTGATAAACTACTTTTGGATCAGAATTTAAAACCTGAATTCCTAAAACAGGATTGTGTCCAATATCTTTTATTATGCTCCAATCAGTTCTTCCGAATTGATGATTTAGTCTTCTTCCATCCCATACATTTGGATCTAAATAAACTATACAATTATATTTTCTCCAATCATATTCTGTTCTTAATACACTAAACTGATAAAAAAAATCATACTCTGCTTTTTTAGGAGATTTTTCTAAAGGCCGAGCAATATCGTATTCTAATTTAGACATTTCTTTACCTTCAAAAGGATTATCATAACGCAATTTAGAAACTGCATTTGCTATATTTTCTATACGCATTGCTTTTTCTTTTCTAGATTCTAAAGCATCTCTTTTTGTTTGTGCTATTTGTTTTTGTTGTTCTAAGGGTCTAACTGATCTTTGAAAATCTAATTTAAATCTTTCAATTTCTCTCACATATGCTTGAGCTTTTTGTGATCCAAATTTCTTTTGAGCACGTTCAAATTCTTTATATCTTTTTTTAAAAGTTCCTTCAGTTAAAGTGAAACTGGTATTATAAATTCGACGACTGGGTTTACGATCAAGTAGCATTTTTTCTGTCCCATCACCTAATGATTGTCTATATACTCCAACTCTATGACGCATTACATCAAATGCGCCGGGTTTATATCTAAATCTTTTTTGTGGTTCTTTAGGCATAGTATTCACTCTTTAACCGGTTTTAAAACTTTCCAATATCCACCCTTATCTGGCCCAACTCTTTCTAATATCCCTTTTTGCTTTAATTTTTGTAATTGTTTTTCAACAGCTCTTGTCGTAATATTTAATTTAATGGATAATTCTTTTGCAGAAACTGTTGGTTCAAACTCAATTAAATCCAAGATTCTCTCCGAACTTTTCTCCGAACTTTTCTCCGAACTCTTCTGAACAATCTTTCCCAAATTATTTGATGCTACATCTTGTGATTTTATAGACCGCGGAAATATAGCTCTAAATTCTAAATCTACAATGAGTTCAAATTTTGCCTTGGGTTCTACTTTCAATATTTTTTTAATGCCAGTACCCCATCTTTCAACAAAATTAACTCTATGAAATATTTCCGCAATTAAATCATTACGTCTTTCAGAAACATTTTTTCTTACTATATCTTTAACTGTAAGCCCTTTATAGAGATTTCCTGGATTTCTTATTTCTACTCTATCACTAAAAACAGCAATATTTACTGAATCATACATTGTATAATCTCTATGACAGAACGCATTAATTATTGCTTCTCTTAATGCACTTTTATTAATTTCAGGCACATCAATCCTTCGCATACCGTCTAAACGCATACCTATATTTATATGTTGTAAAATATATGTTTCTGCTCTTTTTATCAATTCAAATAGGTCTCCAACAAAATCTTGCATATCAATAGACTCTACTGTACTAGGAGTAACAAATGTAGCACACCTTAACTTAGCATTTTGAATAAATTCTTCTGGATTTTTTGCAAAAAGAACAACACAAGCATTCAAGGGATTTTCATTTTTTAATAAATTCAATTTAGTTAAAACATTTATTTTGGAGTCATAATTCAAATTAGATAATTTACAAAACTCTTTTAATTTGCTTTCAGATATATCTTTCAAACCAGCATCCTTACAAATTAAAGTATCCCATTTACTTGAATTAATATCATTAAAATATCTTTGTAATTCCGCAGTAGTCATTTGTTTATCGGAATCAGCAACTCTAATATAATATTTACCATAGGCAGAATAAGGTATCTTATCTCCTTGGAAATCTATTTCTATAAATTCTTTTTGGTCAATTTGTTTTTTTTCTATTTTAGGATAAATCTTTGGTTCAATATAATCTGAAATTGATTTCTCAATATCTCTTAATGTTTTTTCATTTATTGATTGCACAAATATTTTTCCTGAATTATCAATACCAAAATATAATTTCCCTTTGTTGTGCTTGTTTAAAATAGCAGATATAGAAATAATTCCTTCTTTTAACTGTGTTAATGTTTTCTTCAATTCAATAGTCTCAGATTCTTTAAATTGCATATCTTCACCACAATCATCTTCTTTTATCAAATCTTTTTTTATCTTTTGGATTTGATTCTTTTAAATTTAAAGCCTGTTTCTTAATTGGTTTTTCTTTCTCTGCTAAAATGCTTTTCTTTTTTTTCTCTATATCTTCCAATAATTCTTTATGCAAAGGTTTCTTTGCGTAATCATATCTACTTGCTAAAGAAATCTTTTCAGCCATATGTCTTGCTAATTTACCTTTTTGTTTTGGTGTTAATAAAGTCATTAATGGATGCAAGTAAAGCAAACCGTACTTAGGAGAAGATTTACCAAACTTTAAATGTTTAAACATTGCTGTTTCTGCACCAAACAATTGTAATGTTGATGCAGGTAAACTAGATAAACGTTTCAAACTATGAGCTTGATTTAGAAATCGCACAGTTAAAAGAGGTCCTAAAATGTTTGTTAAATTAGGATAAAGATCCTTTGCTTTCTTTGTTAAAAAATTTTCTATCTTTGATGCATTGGAATAAACATTTAATAATGTTGTTGCTAAACTTTTTATTTGTGTTAAATCATCTTTATGTAAACCCTGAGATAAATATTTATCTTTTTCTAATTGATTTACTTCACTATCAGAAAGATATTTAACAAACTTAAAACTATCTTT
The DNA here is from genome assembly GCA_903916665.1 of Candidatus Iainarchaeum sp. Lineage (GTDB taxonomy): Archaea > Iainarchaeota > Iainarchaeia > Iainarchaeales > 0-14-0-20-30-16 > 0-14-0-20-30-16. The sequence goes on from CAIWXP010000038.1 coordinate 8,178, forward strand.
CTTTAATTCATCATACTTTTGACTATTATGTAAAGAATACCAATCTTTTAAATATTCAAAAAAAGTATTAAATTGTTTTTGACACAGATCAAAATTTGCCAAACCTCTTAACAAACTTTGTTCTTCAATATTATTTTCAGAATAATCTTTTATTGCATCTTCTGTTTGTTTAATAAACTCTTTTTTATTTAACATTAAATATCACCAATTATAAATATAAATCTAAAATTATTTTGTTAATATTACTCTACAGAATATCTATGATGTTTTTGGTTAAAGGTTTCTTCCTTAGAATATCGTTTCATTATATCAATTAACATTTCACCAAATACACTGCTTTGCTTTTCATTATTAAGCTCAGCAAAAACATTTTTTAAAATCTCATTGGTTGCCATTACCTGAGGAACAACAACATATTTTATTCCTCTTTTATAAAGATCAACAGCTTCTTGAACAAAATAAGCTCTCATAAATACTGGCACTTTAGTCGCATCAACATAGGATAATATAACTTCATTTACATCATAGTAAGGTATTGTTATAATTACTGCTCTTGCTTTATTCAAATTTATTTTTTCTAATATTTCTATTGAATCTGCCTGCCCACAAACTGCATAAACATTCAATTTCATTGCGCTAATAATTGTATCAGGGTCATCATCAACAACAACAATATTTTTTGGTGCTATTAAATTACTTCTTAACAATCCTTCTAATACTCCCGAACCCATACGACCTAATCCAAATAAAACAACATGATTTTCAAAATCTTTCTCGGAAATATTATCCAATTCCTCTTTTCTTTGTTTGTATATAAATTTAGAAAAGTATTTGTTTATAGGATGTAATACTTTTTCAAAAAATGTATTCTTTGATAAAACATAGGGCGTTAAAATTAAAGTAACTGCAATAAATAAAATTATTGTTGTACTAATTGATTCATTGATAATTGCACCTAAAGTTGCAAATTGAACAATAACCAACGAAAATTCACTTATTTGAAATAAACCAGAAGAAACATAGAACGATGTTCTTTCATCATAGCCAG